>MEKX01000158.1 GCA_001767075.1 Acidobacteria bacterium RIFCSPLOWO2_12_FULL_54_10
TTTACATCATGATGGGTGCTCGAAATTTTGAACCAAACCGAAAGTGGCTTTCCGGTAGAATCTATTACCCAGACAAAGGAAGTCTGGCTCTAAAGAAGAACCGATTTTCAGTGGCCCTCCACCCCTCCCTTCTTGCAATGTCACGGTGCAAGAATGTATGCCCTAGGATTACCCGCGAGTAACGGCGTTATGTTTACTAATCCTCTTCAATGTGCGAGATGTAGGTCGTCAGATAATTTAGGACACAGAGCAAAAAAACAAGGTGGCGTTCTGGCAATTCTGGGTTGATGTTTGGCCGCCCTCCTTGAACGCCCCCCCCTTCTCCCCCAGTGCAAAGGCATTCACTGAGGAGTGCTTACCAAACCGAGCAAAGTTCTGATTCCAACAACGAAATGCTGCGTATCAAGGTTAAATGGGCATACTATGGTTGCTTAAACCAGCCCGTTGTTCACAATGAACCGCCGTCGCTACAAACGCTATATCGTAGAAGGTTTTGTTACATTGGATTGTGACTTGGGCAAAGCCAATGGCACATTGCTGAATCTTGGGCAGGGCGGCATCCTTGTCAGAGTTGCTGGCCGATATCGGACAGCAACCATCGTTTCCCTGCGAATTCAACTTGAGAATTATCCAGAGATGCTGGCTACCTCGGGACAAGTGGTCGGCACTCAGGATGGCTTGGTGGCAATTCAATTTCTTGAGAAGCCTATGGGAATTGAACTCTTGCTCAACTGGTTAGAGCAGGAAAATTGTACTTGGTCGGGGTTTGAATAGGTAGGGTGAAGTTATTTATACCGACAGATTTTCTGTATACATCATGACTTCTTTATCTGGGTATGCGGGTCTTTATCGTGATTCCTGGCTGTTCAGTTCATTAGTTAGGTCCTTAGCACATCCATCTAGCGGTACAATCCGTAATGATTGATCTAGTGTGGCTTTTCCACTCCGCACTAATAGCAACCCGCAAAACAACATCACGTAAGAAATTCGATCTTCTCTTCTCATGTTTCAACTATAAGAATCAGGTAGGTAATCAGCAATGGACCGACAGGTTCAAATTTCAATGGTTCTATTGGGCTATCTGAGGAGTCCTCGAAAAATGAACCAAAGCGAATCAGCGTTTTGCGGCAATCGCTAATGCTGAAGGGAAGGTTGAGCCGTGAAGAAGAAGCGATTCTGCTATGCTCCCACTAATCTTATCCCGCAAGAGCGCAGGTCTAAAACATATTCCCGACGATTACTCGCGAGTAAGGGCGTAGGGTTTACCGATGTGCTGGTGTCAATTTCCGAGAAGCCGCCTAACCGAAATTGAAACCCCACTATGCACCTTTTTGCGGAAAGGGGGCACAATAGGGGGCACAGACTTCTTCATAATTCTCTTAAGTCACTGAATCTGCTTATATGATTCTGAGATTCTCAATCTCAAAACCCGGGTTCGATTCCCGGTAGCGCTACCAATATCATCTTAGAAAATAAGGGGAAATTTATCGGTTCCCTCGGTTCTCTCGGTTCCCTCGACAGACGGAAACAGTGCCCTATGAGTCAATAGTCGTTTGTGGGTCACTTCTAGCGGTATAAGATAATCTCGTTTCTGATATAATGAGGCGACGCGCGCCCTTCTCGTTTCGGGTATCGTCAATTCATTTATTAATTGTTGATCGGAAACATGAGGAGGGTAAAGCGTGCAAGTTTATTTAATCAATCCCAATGAATTTTCATTTGGTATTGGAGTTATCACCCCCCGCTGGCTCTACGTGCTCGCTGGCGCGACCCCTTCCAAGTACGGCGACCCTATCGTTTGCGATGAAACGCTGGAGCCATTTAATCCGAACCGAATTCAGCCAGGCGATATCGTGGGGATCGGAATCCACACAGGCAATGCCACGCGCGGACATGAAATCGGCCGGGCATGCCGCGAGCGAGGCGCTTGCGTGGTATACGGTGGCATTCACGCGACGCTGTACCCAGAAGAAACGATAGAGGTCGGACAAGCGGATGCCGTGGTGAAAGGTGATGGTGATGTCGTTTGGGGAAATGTATTGGCCGATTTCGTTAGTGGAAAACTGCAAAAGGTCTACGACGGCGGACGCGTCGAAGCGGGGCAATTTCTGCCGGCGCGATGGGATCTGATTCGCCCGAACACCTACATGTGGGCGTCCGTGCAGACGCTGCGGGGATGCCCCAAGCATTGTTCCTTCTGCTCCGTGTGGCGCACGGACGGCCAGGCGCCACGGCAGCGGTCAGCGGATGCAGTAATACCGGAGATCGTTGAATTGCGGCGGCAGGGTTTCCGGTTCATCGCGCTCGCCGATGATAATTTTTATCCCGTTACTCTAAAAGATATTGAGCTAGCCAAGAAGCAGAACAACCACGAAAGAGTGGCGGAACTGCAAGAAATGCGCGCAGAACGATTTGACTTGATGGCGCGCTTGGCGCTGCTCCCCTCCGATATGATTTTTTTCACTCAGATCACCATGGAAGCGGCAGAAGACCCTGAATTTTTGGATGCCATGCGCAAAGCGCACATCCGGGGAGCGCTGGTGGGGGTGGAAGCGGTTACAGCAGAAGGCTTGAAAGCGGTGTTTAAGGACTTTAATTCTTCGGGCGATGAGCTGGCACTACGCCTGCAAACCTTCCGCAAGCACGATGTACACGTGCTGGGATCATTTATTTTCGGTCTTTCCACGGACCGGGCGAGCACTTTTGAAGCTACGGCCGCACTTGCGAAAAAAGCGGATATCACCTTCGCGCAGTTCGTCATGATGACGCCATTTCCAGGCACCATTGATTTTCAAAAATGGGAAACGAGTCTTGGGGACAAAGTGGAACGCATCGACGGCATACCCGTGACCAGGTACTGGCTGATCCCATTCGAAAAGCGGCCCAAATTGTTCATTCCGCATCCGACGATGCCGTCGGATGAAATTCGCAGCCGCACGCAAGGTGTATGGGACAACTTCTACAGCTTGCCCGAGATATGGAAACGCGCACGCTGCGTAAAATCGCTTAAATCCAAGATCGGTTTTCTGGTGATCTCGAAGCTCTACCGGCAGATGTACGCCAACACGGGAATTGCCACCGACAGCGCCCGGCGCAAGAGCGCGAATCGCTGGGCGCGCTGGCTGGCGAAGCCGTGCATGAAGCTGTTCAAGGGTAAGCCGATGCCGGAGTTAGCGATTCCAGAAGCCCCATTTGCTCAAGTTCCTCAAAGGTGAGCTTGAGCAAGTCGATAAAGTTTCCCGGAAGCAGTATGCTATAAAGGGAGGTCGCATCATGGATTACCGGACGATAAAAGCACCTGCGCTATCGGCCAGCTTTTCCATTGACGACGTTGAAATATTCGCTCGAACTCTACGAAGGCCATCGGCGGCAGTAGCGACACACAAGATAGTACACGCCCATTCTGGTTCCTATGCCAAAAGAAGTCGTCCCGCAGCAAAGAAGAAGGCCGCGCGGAGGGCTTCCGCTAGGCGCTGTAAACGTTGACATGGCAACCCCCCGATACTCACACTCTGTATTTCTTAATGTTCCATTCGACGACAAGTATCGCACCATGTTCGAAGCCCTGGTGTTCGCCGTGCATGACTGCGGTTTTGTGGCACGCTCGGCATTCGAGAGCGACGACGCGACTCAGGTTCGACTCGCCAAGCTCTTCGAAATCATCGGCTCCAGCAAGTATGGCATTCACGACATTTCGTGCACGTCCGTTGATGGTATCCACAGACTGCCTCGATTTAACATGCCGTTCGAACTCGGACTCTTCATGGGAGTAAAGCAGTTTGGGGGTTTGATACATAGCCGGAAGCGCGGACTCGTGCTCGACCGAGAGCGGTACCGTTATCAAATTTTCTGTTCCGACATCGCCGGCCAGGACATTCGGGCGCATAATAATCGACCGTCCGACGCAATACGTTCAGTCCGAAACTGGCTTCGCGCGAGTCCTGATACCCGGGGCAAAAAGCTTCCCGGTGCAGACTACATATACCGTCGGTATCAAGCATTTCGATACCAGCTCCCAAGGCTGCGCAAACATTTCAACCTAGATCAAGGCGATTTGGATTTTGTCGATTACACTTCCTTAGTAGTTGGCTGGCTCAAAGCCAATCCATAATCTACAGCGGCCACCGGGGTGCTTAACCCCGTGCTGTATCTGATTTGCAGATATGGCTCGATCGTCTGATCGAGTGGTGCTTTGCGCTTACCGCTGTTAACTTGGCTTATAGTTGCTCTTGTCGGAAACTGACCCAGAATCACATTTCATCAGCGTTTCGCACAAGACGCGAGCTTAGAACATTTTTACTGTTGGTATAGAGCCATGACCTCTTCCTGTTAGGAAAACAAATAGGGGCAGGCAAGGGAATCTGTCCTGCGCACGGAATCTGGAAATGGAAGTTCCACTCTGCTAGTCGCTACGTTCCGGCTCCTCGACAAGCTCGGGACAGTGAGGAAGAACACGTGAAGTCAGGAGACAGAAAAATCGCGATGAGAGAAAAAACTTTTTTCGCTATTACTCATTAAAAACGAGTTTTAAGAAAAATTCCAGTTCCTAAGCTCTAAATCCAAAATAAAAACCAAAAATGAAAACCAAGACAAGCCGCAGAGTTTGCGGACTGCAAACTCTGTTCTACGCGCACCTTCACAGTAGCAGATCAGACCTCAGCGGCTGAAGCCGCTTTATGCGCCATGTTTACGGCACGGTTGAAACCGTGCCCTTTCGCAAGCAGAGGAAGCCACTGAAATGGCAGCCATGCGCTCGGCTCCCGATGGTCGCCTCGCGAGAAACGCATTTTCCGGCACGGATGAATCCGTGCCCGGACGAAAACCGGCCCGGTGGCTGGCGAAGCCCTGTGTGAAGCTGTTCAAGGACAGGCCCATGCCGGAGTTGGTCGTTCCTTAAACAGACATAGGCATAGGGAAACTTTGATACAGATGCGCTTTTAAGGCAGTTTAGTAATTGCTTTTTCGGCCACAGCCCGCGCGAGGTCAAGACCTTTTTCCGGGTCCACATCAAATTCCAGTTGATATTTCGAGAGGTAGACATGCAGCGTATGGAGCGTGGAATCCCAATAGGCATCCTCGCCCAGCCCGGCAACTTTTTGCGGCGAGGCGGCGTTCTTGCGGGCTGTTTCAAAAATATCCTTGGCCTGGGCGACAGGACCCGCATAATATGCGCCTTCTTCACCAGTAAAAACAGATACCGTCAATACATTGGAAAGAACATGACCGTTGGGTAATTTGGGAGATTCGGGGTCTCCATAGCTGCACGTCGAGAGGTTGGCCATCTCTTGCTTCGCTGGATCGAGAACCGTTTTCCCGGTAATCGTTTCCACATCAGCCTTGGAGAGCAGTGTACATGCGTCCAAGGGAACGAACGGAGTCTTGGCTGCGGAATTGGACTGCTCCTGAGCGGATGCGGCCGGCTCGGCCTGCTGCGTATTTTCGCCTGATCCGCAACCCGTCATCAACAGCAGACCGAAGAGGATGAATATTGCTAAAGCTCGAGAATCCATGATGCTTGTTCCGTGATGGTTCACAGTTATTTACTCCTTAATAGACAAAGCTAGATTAGAAATATACCAATTTCCCGGCGACGGCAAGCATATATCAGTTTGGGTTTGCCTGGAGCAAGAGCGCCAGTCGCCGGGCGCGTTGGCTTGTGAAGATGTTCGGAATGACAACCAAAAAGAAAAAGGCCACGGCGAAGAAAGCGCTCCCTGTGGCTACCAAACCAAAAGAGAGAATAAGGAATTAGCGGCCGAGGAATTTTTCGACTGTTTCCAGGCTGCGTTCGGCGAGGTCGAGGTCGCGTTTGGCGCGGTCGGTGTCGCCAGTAGAGAGCGCTTCGTTGGCATCCCCCATTAAAAACTGCATACTCTGGCTCGCGGTAGCGATATCGCGGCGCATACCGAGACCGCGGCGGTTCTGGTCGCGCTCCATGTTTTCAAGCGAGCTGCGAACGGCACCGGCGCGGGCTGCCAGCAAAATCATCCTCTCGCGCAATTGCTGGAACTCGGCACGGTTGGCAGTGTTGGCCGCAGGTTCTTGCGCAGCCGGGGCAGGAGGCGGAGGCGGCGCTGACTGGGGTGCGGGAGCAGAGGCGACAGGAGCCGAAGCGGCTTGGGAGGGTTCAGCAGCGACGCTGCGTTGCGTGGTGACTGGTTTCTGCGCCTGAGCCGGACTGGCTTGAGATGCGGCAGAGGAGGGAAGCGGTGGTGGCACGCCTGCTGGCAGGACGGCGGGCTGATCGGTTGAATTCGGCGGTGGTGAGTTCGGCGGTTGCGGCGGAGTGGTGGACTGAGAAGGAGAAGAGGGAGCCAGCGAAGCGGGGCTGACATTCCCTTCCTGAGCGCTCGATGATCCGCCGCGGAACATGAAAAATCCGCCGACGAGCACAAGCAGAAGGGCGGCAATGCCTCCGCCGATAAAAAGATTGTTGCGGGAAGAAGGCTGCGACACGACCGGCGCAGGAGTGTACACAGGAGGCGGAGCAAGCGGAGTTAGAGCAGCATGGGTCTGCGTAGCGCGAAGTTTCAACGGCAACTCAGGGTTGCCTGTTTCTCCAGTGTAAAAATTAACGACCTGAACTTTCACGCCGTGC
>MEKX01000159.1:0-13833 GCA_001767075.1 Acidobacteria bacterium RIFCSPLOWO2_12_FULL_54_10
ATCCTGCGCCGTGCGCTGGGCGACGGCGGAGGGATACGGAATCTCGTGGTTGAAATAGCGGCCAATCATGGCCAGGACGCGGCTGGAAAGATTTCCATAATCGTTGGCGAGATCGCTGTTGTAGCGCTGCAAAAGAGAGTCAAACGAGAAGCTGCCATCCTGGCCGAAAGGGATTTCGCGCAAGAGATAGTAGCGCAGGACATCGGAGCCAAGCACCTCGCGGATGGGCTGCGGGTGAACGATGTTGCCTCGGGATTTGCTCATCTTGTCCTGCTCAAACAAAAGCCAGCCGTGCGCGAAGATGGAATGCGGCACCGGAAGGCCAGCAGCCATCAGGAAAGCAGGCCAGTAGACGGCATGGAAGCGCAGGATTTCCTTGCCGACCAAGTGAAGATTGGCGGGCCACAGGTTTTGGAATAACGCTTCCGACTTTTCATCCTGGCCGTAGTTGATGCCGCTCAGGTAGCCCGTGAGCGCGTCAAACCAAACGTAAAAAACATGGTCGGGGCCGGTGGCGCTATCCTTGGGCACGGGCACGCCCCACTTGAGCGTGGTGCGGCTGATGGAGAGATCGCGCAGACCGCTGCGGACAAACGAAAGCACCTCGTTGCGGCGGACATCGGGGCGGATGAAATCAGGCCGCTCCTCATAGAAGGCCAACAGACGATCCTGGAAGGCGGAGAGGCGGAAAAAATAGTTCTCCTCGGTGACGGTTTCAGTGGTGCGGCCGCATTCCGGGCAGGGCGCGCCAGCGGCGGCCTCAGAGACATAAAGCTCGTCAAAAACGCAATACTGGCCCGTGTAACTGCCTTTATAGATGTAGCCAGCCTTTTCAACGGCGCGGAAAATCTTGTGCACGGCCAGGGCGTGCTGCGGGCTGGTGGTGCGGATGAAGGAATCGAACTCAATGCCGAAATTTTGCCATTCCTGGCGGAACAACGCAGAGACTTGGTCGGCGAAAGCCTGGGGCGTAAGACCGGCGGTTTTAGCCGAGCGCTCCACCTTTTGGCCATGCTCGTCGGTACCGGTGAGAAGGAACACCGTGTCGCCCTTCATCTTGCGATAGCGGCGGATGGTGTCGGCGACAATGGTGCTGTATGCGTGGCCCAGGTGCGGGGCTGCGTTGACGTAGTAAAGCGGAGTCGTTATGTAGTATTTCGCCATAGCTTCAGGTTCTGGATTGCGCGCCGGGGAGACTGCTCATGAAACGGACCGCAGGAATCCACCCAAAACATCTTACTTGAAACAAATGATTCTTGTCTAAGTCCGCGGCGGAACTGATTTTGAAAAAGCGATGGAAACCTGCTCAAAAACCTCGCGCAGGGGGATATTTTTCTGTTCGGCAATGAGGCGGCAGTCCTCGTATTCGGGGCTGTGATGAAGGATGTGGCCGTTGTGGCGGCTGATCTTGACGCGCACATCGCCAAAGGGGGTTGAGACAGAAATGAATTCGCGGTCCAGGGCGCGGCGAAAAACTTCATAGCCGCGGATGCCGAGCGTGGTGGTCTCCCGGAAGAATAGGTTCATAAAGATTTCTTTCTGATCGGGGCGGCACAGGAGGGAAAGAACGACCCCGGGCCTATTTTTCTTCATATATATGGGAGCAAAGTAAACATCTAGCGCACCGGCCTCGAAGGCTTTTTCCGCAAAATAGCCGAACCATTGGGGGTTCATGTCGTCGAGATTGGCCTCCAGGACCAGCAGGTTTTCCATCGACGGCTGGGCGTGTTGCGATTCGCCGAGCAGGATGCGCAGGACGTTGGCGAAGCCTGCGGGGTTATTGCTGCCCGCGCCGTAGCCGATGTTGTTAATGGTCATGGGAGGAACCGGGCCGAAACTTTTCGCGAAATGGGATACGATGGCGGCGCCGGTGGGAGTGACCAGTTCGAGCGAAGGGCCGGAGGAGTAAACCGGAATGCCCTTGAGCAGTTCCGCCGTGGCGGGGGCGGGAACCGGAAGCAGGCCATGCTGCGTCTGGACGGTGCCGCTGCCGACGTTGAGCGGAGAGCAGTGCAGTTCGTCAATGCCGAGCATTTCAAGGGCGGCGCAGGTGCCGACGATGTCGGCGATGGAATCGAGGGCGCCGACCTCGTGGAAATGAACTTTTTCAAGCGAAGTGCCGTGCACGGCGGCTTCGGCTTCACCCAGGCGGCGAAAAATGTCGAGAGAGTTTTTGCGGACGCTTTCGGACAATCGGGAGTTGCCGATGATCTCGGCGATTTTCGAGTAGTGGCGGTGAGGCTGGTCAGGAGGGGCCTGGACGGTAACTTTCAGGGCCGCGAAAGCGCCGCGCTTCACCGGCTCGCAGGACAGCCGCAGGCCGTCGATGTCGAGGCCTTGGATTTGCTCCTCCAAGCGGGACTGGCTCGCGCCGCAGCCGATCCAAGCCGCCAGCAGCATGTCACCACTGACGCCAGCAAAACAATCCAGGTAGGCGATTTTCATAAGGTTTCCATACTAGTGCATTTTCCCAGTTGGTGTATAGCCATGACCTGCTTCCGGGCAGGAATGCTCAGTTAGGCAGGACAAGCCTGCGTCGAGCAGATCGGTGCAGGAGCATTGAGAAATAGCTTTCTGGAATATATCGATTTTGGTATATTGAAATATGGGCTGGACGGTCGAGACCCTGAATGAAACCGTTGATTCAGAAGTCGAGGCTTTGCCCGAAGACATGCGGGCGCGGCTCGCACGCATCGCAATGCTCATTGAGGAAAAGGGACTGCAACGTGTGGGCGAGCCGCACGTCAAGCATTTGGAAGGCCGCCTGTGGGAGATACGGCTGAAAGGCCGCAGCGGAATTTCGCGGGCGCTGTACGTGACGGCCGTAGGCAAGCGCGTCGTAATTGTGCGGGTCTTCGTGAAGAAGACCGATAAGACGCCGCGGCGCGAGATTGAGATCGCCTTGTCCCGTGCGAAATCGGTTCAATGATGGAGATTTAGCAATGGCACGCATAACTGACCTGCACAAGAAATGGCTGAAAGAGCCGAAGTACAAGAAGGCTTACGCAGCTCTTGAGGAAGAGTTTGTTTTGGCGTCGGCGGTGATGGACTTGCGGAATCGCGCCGGCCTGACTCAGGAGGAGCTGGCTCGCAAGATGGGAACGACGCAGCCCGTCGTGGCCCGGCTGGAAAGCGGGCGGACACGCCCGTCGATGAGGACGCTGGAGCGCCTGGCGCAAGCAACCGGTTCGCGCCTGCTCATCAGCTTTGAACCACGCACTGCAAAACGGCCTGCGGGGTGAGGAAGAAAGCAGGCAATATCAACTGTTCGGCACAGATGAATCCGTGCCTTTCCACACCAGTTGCAACTCGACGCCAATGGTGAAAATGCCCGAATATCTCCGTTACTCAATGTGTATTTGAATAGACGCGAATGCTTCAGCGGCTTTCCCTTGAATGAATAAATCGGCAAGTGAAGATAATGCAGTGCGCTCCGGGTTGATCTCAATCAACTGCGCGCCATGCTGTTTAGCCAACTGCGGCAGATGCGCGGCTGGGTAAACCAGCGCAGAGGTGCCGATGACCAGGAACACATCGGCGGCCTCGGCGGCATGGGTTGCATCGGTCCAATCAGCGGAAGGCAATGGCTCGCCGAACCAGACCACGCCGGGCCGAAGCAGCGAGCGGCACGCGGGGCAGATGGGCGGCAGCGGGTGGAGCGGCACGGACTCATCGCGGCGCTGGAAATCGCAGGCGGAGCAGCGCAATACCCAGATGTCGCCGTGCAGCAGGATGATATTTTGCGATCCGGCGCGCTGATGGAGGCCATCGACGTTTTGAGTGATGAGAGTAAAGCGGCCATCGGATTTCATAGAGAGAGCGGACTCAATTTGGGCCAGGGCCCGATGCGCGGCGTTCGGCTGGGCGTTATGAATCAATTCGCGGCGCCACGCGTACCACTCCCAAACGAGTTGCGGGTTGCGCTCAAAAGCCTCCGGGGTGGCCAGGTCTTCGGCGCGAAACTGCTTCCACAGGCCGTTCTCGCCCCGGAAAGTTGGTATGCCGCTTTCCTGAGAAACGCCCGCTCCGGTGAAGACGCAGAGAGACTTTGCGTTGAGTAGAGAAACTTCAAGTGCGCGGGTGTCCATAAGGATGCAGTCAGAAACGATTCATCATCCCTTCGAGCGACGCTGATTGTCAAACTCGATTCGCTTGGACGGCGCAAGGAGGGCCATATTGCTTGGCTCCCACACGGGAAGTATCATGATGCGAGGAGATTACTTTTGCCCGACATACTGGACAAACTGCGGGGAGGAGACCGGCGTCAGATCGGACGCGCCGAGGAGGTAGCGCGCGAAATCGCCGACGATCCAAAACTGTTTTCAAAAGTTTTTGTAGGGATGCTGGACGACGACGCGCTGGTTCGTATGCGCGCTGCGGATGCGGTGGAAAAAGCAACTAGAGAATACCCGCAACTTTTGCAGCCGTATAAGAGAAAACTGCTTTTGCAAATATCAAACGTGAATCAGCAGGAAGTGCGCTGGCATGTTGCACAGATACTGCCGCGACTGCGGCTAACCGCAAACAAACGCGACTGCGCTGTATCCATTCTTCTCGAATACCTGAATGACAAGAGCAGCATAGTCAAAACATTCAGCATGCAGGCGCTGGCCGATTTTGCTGAGCAGAGTCCCCGATTGCAGAGGCAAGTAGTGCCTATTCTGGAAGGTTTAACGCAAACCGGCAGCCCGGCCATGCGGAGCCGTGGCCGTAAGCTTCTTGCGAAGTTGCAAAAGCAGGGTGGAGACACTTGACTGCGACATTCGAGGAAGGTAGTCTTTTCCTATCGCAGAGACAATAATTAGAAGACAGGCTCTATTCCAGCTAAGGGATGAAGTCCTGGAAGCGATTCACAGGGCAAGTAATGTTACCGCAAGATTCGATTGAGCAGCTTATAAATGCTTTGATATCGAATAACGAAATCATCAAGGAGAAGAAAACATGCGTTCCATGACTATGAAGATTGTATTGGGGATCATTTTAATGAGCACGGTCGCGATGGCTCAACAGGGAAACCTGGGAGCGCTGCTCGGGTACCCGCAGATGGCGCTGGTCAACGGGAAGGTCGTGACGATGGACGATGCGTCGTTCGGGTCCAATGTGGGAACGATTCATCAAGCGATGGCGGTGCGGGACGGGAAAATCCTGGCCACCGGCACGGATGCGCAGATTCGGCAGATGATCGGGCCGCAGACCAAGGTAGTGGACTTGAAAGGGAAGACCGTGCTGCCTAGCTTTATCATCACGCACGAACACCCCATGGACTGGGCGTTCCAGGAGCCGCGCGCGCTGACGCATGTGTTCCCGGACGACAATAACGACACGATAATCCACCGCTGGATGCCCAATATCCCGCCGAAAGAGCAACTGGCGCGGTTTGAGCCGATGCTGAAAGAAGCGCTGGCGAAAGCCAAGCCCGGCCAGTGGGTGTGGCTGAGCTTCAACTACGGGCCGAACTACGAACACGCCACGGAAATGGCTCTGCTGTTCGGCAAGAGCATCACCAAGGAATATCTGGACGTGCTGGCGCCCAACACGCCGGTGAAAGTGCGCAACGGGTTTATCACGTCGTTTGTGAATACGAAGGCATTGGACGCTTTGAAGGCGGTGAATCCTGATCTAGAAGATCAGAACCTGTTGAAAACGGGCGGAGGTTTCAGCCGTCCGATGGAGCCGGACGCCATGTTTCGGGGAAAGACACCGCAACTGGCGCAAGTGATGAAGTCGGAGTTGGAGTGGTGGGCGGCGCACGGCATGTCGGCGTTTGCCTCCGGGCCTTATTCCTCCGGCACCATGGCGGCGTACCGCTACCTGGACGCGCGGGGCGAAATGCCAGTGCGCTATGGATGGGCGTATCCCGGGCCAGCCTTTGACCTGGAATCCATGCGGTACATGAGCAGCCTGGTCGGGACAGGAACGGATCATATCTGGCTGATGGGAGTGTTCGAGGGGGCCAATGGCGGCAATTGCAGCACGGCTCCGATCCGCGATGATTGGAAAAAGGCTCCGCTGGAAATCCTCAATCGCCGGGAATGCTTCGATGGCTTCAGCGGTCCCAAGTGGGGCAAGGACTTGGAGAACGCCATCCGAGGCGGTATGCGCGTGGCGGGGATTCATGTGAGCGGCGACATAAGCGTGGATAACCTGATGGACGCCATCGAGCAGATCAGCAAGGAAGAAGGGATGACCATGGAGCAGATCCGGGCCAAGCGGCACGCCTTCGACCACAGTTCCGGGATGCCGCGACCGCAGCAGATTCCGCGCATAAAGGATTTGGGCATGATCGTCAGCCTGAACAACAACCTGCTGTGGGAGCCGCCGGGAGTGGTTCCGAACATGGCGGGCACGTCGATGTTCGCCAAGATTCACGGGCTGGAATACACGAGCTGGATCTCGCCGCGCAAGAGCGTGACCGACGCAGGAGTGATGAGCACGTTTGAAATCGACCGTCCGTTCGCAAACAAGATTTTTTTCTTCCTGCACAAAGGCATAACCCGCTTCAACGAACGCGACAACATGGTGTACGGGCCGGGCGAACGGACGGACCGCATCACGCAGTTGAAGGCCATTACGCGCTGGGGGGCCTACTATCTTTTGAAGGAGAAAGTGCTCGGAACGCTGGAGCCGGGGAAATTTGCGGACTTCATCGTCCTAGACAAAGATTACCTGACGGTGCCGGAGGCGGACATTCCCAACTTGCAGGTGCTGATGACGGTGGTGGGCGGGAAGACGGTTCACCTGACGCAATCGCTGGCTACGGAGATCGGCTCGCAGCCGGTGGGCTACACGACCTGGAAGGATAAGATTCCGGAGGGGTGGTAAGCCTTTTCATAATAAATCGCTGTTGCAAGTCAGAGTAAAGCTATGCGGCAAAAAAAGTTAAAAAGGGGAGGGACAGTATGAATCGATATAAACTTGCTAGCTTGTTGCTATTGGGCGTGGCAGCGCTTGCGCAGACGACTGCCATGGCCCAGGTAGTTCCCGAAACCATCGTTTACAACGCCAAGATTGTGACCGTGGATGACGATGGGTTCACCTCCAGCGTCGGAACGATAGCAGAAGCGATGTCGATCCGGGACGGCAAGATCGTTGCCTTGGGCGCCAACGCGCAGATTCGCGGGCAGGCGGGACCGAACACGAAGCAGATTGACTTGAAAGGCCGGACAGTCTTGCCGGGCCTGATTGTGGTGCACGATCACCCCTACGACTGGGCCCCTGGCAATCCGTATTCATTGAAGAAGGTCCTGACGGATGACATGGTGCTATTCCGCTATGTGAAGGGAAGCCCTCAGGAACAAGCCCAGGCTTTCCCTGGAGTGCTCCGGGAAGCACTGAGCAAGGCAAAGCCGGGCCAATGGGTATATATGGTGTTTCCCCTGGGAGACAACTACGAGTACGGCATCGACCGGTCCCAAGGAAGAATCTTCCAGTTAATTAACCGGGATACGCTGAATCAGATGAGTCCGAACAACCCAGTGGTGCTGCGAGATGTCTTTACCGGGATGATGGTCAATGACCGGGCGTACGAGGAAGCCAAGCGAATCTATCCTTACCCGGATTTGACCAGTGTGCAGAGCGGCGGGACCAACGCCCAAGGACTGGAGCAGGGGTTCCGGTGGATGTTCCATGAAATCGTGATGCGCGATCATTATGCGCAGCTCAAAGAAATCCACCGCCTGGAACTGAGTTGGTGGTCCGGATACGGTGTGACGGCATTCGCGTCGCAGGCGTACACACCTTCCAACGTCAAGGTCTACAACGATCTGTCCCGGAGCGGGCAGATGGCCATGCGGAACATGTGGGCCTGGAACTGGCGGGAGAACGTCCTGTTGGGTGACGATTATGTGAGCAACGCCTCCGTATTCATGGAAGGTTTGGGAAATGACTTTTTCTGGTACGGCGGAGCGCGAGCGGCCCAGACGGTGGGCGGAGGGTGCTCCAGCCTGACGCCCCGGACGGGCAGCACTGGGGCCAATCAGAATTGTGCCTACGACCCGGGCGGCCAAAACTACAAGATGCTCTACCGCTACATCAAGAACGGCGGACGCTACGCCATTACGCATACCACGGCGGACCGCGACATTGATTACGTGCTGGAGATTATTGAAAAAGCCAGCGCGGAGGCAGGGATGAGCTTGGATGAGATCCGCGCAAAGCGGCACACGTTTGACCACCTGACAATGTCGCCCCGGCCCGACCAAATACCCTTGGTCAAAAAACTGGGCATGGTGCCCGGCGGGAGTCCGTTCTATTTCTTCGAAAATTCCCCGCGCGTGCTGGAGCAATACGGGGAGCAAGCGGTGGAATGGGTGATGCCCAAGAAATCCCTGGTGGATGCAGGCATTCGCAGCGGTTTTGAAATCGACCGGCCATTGGCGACCACGGATTCGCTGACCGTACTGTGGACCCTGGCGCGCATGATTGACCGCAAATCACCGGCGGATGGAAAAGTGTATGCGCCCAATCAGAGGGTGAGCCGTGAGCTGGCGTTGAAGACCGCGACGATCTGGGGGGCCTACTACTTGATGCGGGAAGACCGGCTGGGCTCGCTCAAGCCCGGCAAGTTGGCGGATTTTATCGTTCTGGATCGCGATTACCTGACCGTTCCGGAAAGTGACATCGAGAAGCTGCGGGTCTTGATGACGGTGGGGGGGGGAAAGACGACGCACCTTGTACCCTCGCTGGCCCGGGAATTGGGGACGGCGCCAGCCGGAGCACAGGTCGAATTGGGAGGCCCGGCGTCGCGGTATTGAGTTGCAGCGTTGTTTGGCAGAGCCGGGATTTGCGGATGCAGATCCCGGTGACGAGGAGGGGATGACTGATGAATCAAATTTTAGAAGTGCGAAGGATTCTTTTGTTTGCGATGGTCTGTTTCTGCGCATCGCAAATGGCGACGGCACAGGACCTGGCGCGGAAACTGGATTTGCTGAACGCCTATCCAGAACTGATTGTCGTCAACGGAAAGATTTCTACGATCGATGCGAGTAATCGTGAGGTACAGGCCATGGCGGTGAAAAGCAGCCGCATTCTGGCCCTGGGGACGAACGATGAAATCCGCTTTCTGGCCGGACCCAAGACAGAAGTGCTGGACGCCAAAGGTCGCCGCGTACTGCCAGGGTTGATAGACGGGCACACGCATCCGCACATTTGGGCCGCGGAGCACTGGCTGGGAGCCGAAGGGGATTTTACTTCGAAGCAGTACAATGATCCGCAACTGAAGATCGGATATGCGCTGGGCAACGATCAAGCCGAGGTGCTGCGGTCGCTGGAGCGCGTGGCGCGGGAAAGGGCGCAGCAAGTGGGGCCGGGGAAATGGATATGGCTGACGGCGTTTGGCGGCAAGAGCCTGCCGGAGTCGCGTAAAATAGCCAGCCCGTTGTTTGAGTTTGCAGGAGCCAGCGGGCCGATCAGCACATCGTATCTGGACACTCTGGCTCCGAACAATCCCATGATGGTGCTGGCCACGGAAGCCATTGGACCCAGCGCCAATAACACCCGAGCAAAAGAGGAAATGAAGCGTCTGCTGGGGCGCGAGGTGAAGACCTTGCAGGCGCGGTCGAGCATCTTGTGGGACGTGCTGCTCAAAGGGCGTCCGAAGGAGGCTACGGACCTGCTGAAGCGCGAGCTGCTGCAATGCCTGGCCGCGCATGGCGTCACGACTTTCGGGAATCACTACTACGGCGCGCCTTCGATTATGGCGATTTACAACGACATGTACAGCCGCAAGGATATGCCGGTGCGCTGGGCGTGGTACGTGGGATCGCTGTT
Source organism: Acidobacteria bacterium RIFCSPLOWO2_12_FULL_54_10 (assembly GCA_001767075.1). GTDB lineage: Bacteria > Acidobacteriota > Terriglobia > 2-12-FULL-54-10 > 2-12-FULL-54-10 > 2-12-FULL-54-10. The sequence goes on from MEKX01000159.1 coordinate 9,769, forward strand.
TGACAATGGCGGCTCCAGAGCGGGTTTCGACATGGGCTCCGATACCGGCGATCTGCCGTTCATGTATCGCAACCTGGGCGACTTCCGGAGCATCGGGAACGACTACATCTGGAACGCGGGCGTTTCCAACGAGGCTTGGGAAGTAGGCTTCATGTGCACGCAGGCAAAGCCGCTGAAGCCACCGCCAAGCGGCCCGATGAACATGCTCAGCATGATTACCAGCGGCGTGCAGCCGGATTGCTCCAAGGGAGTGGATTACGAAGCGTCGGAAGGATTTCGCAACGTGCGGGCGGCGCTACGGTCGGGCTTGCGCGTTGGGTATCTGCACGGCTATAGCGACGGCACCTACGATGCCATGTTCCGCATTCTGGACGATGGCGTGGCCAAAGGCGAATTTACGCTGGAGCAGATTCGGGCGGGGCGCATCAGCTTTGAACATAACCCCATGATCCGGCCCGATCAAGTGAAGAAAATGGCGCACTACAACATGATGCCCGGCTTCAACGGCTATCAGGTGCAGGGAGACATCAAGGGCGGAGCATTCCTGAAAGCCTATGGGGAAAACTACATGGGATGGATGGCTCCGATGAAAAGCCTGATGGACGCCGGAGCGCACCCGGTTTTCAATACCGATGCGCACATCACCAAGGTTCCTTACTATGCCAAGGACATGGACTACCCGGAGCAGTGGGAAGGCAACATTTGGGGATACATCGAATTTTTTGTGACGCGCAAGATGCCGCATGACGGCATCACTTACAACCGCGCGGAGGGAATGGATCGTGTGAACATGATACGCGCGGCGACCATCTGGGGCGCGGAACAGGCGATGAACGAAAAGAATATCGGCTCGCTGGAAGTTGGCAAGCTCGCCGATTTCATCATCATCGACAAGGATTTTTTCGCTCTGCCGGAGGATCAGATTCATACGATCAAGACGCTGCTAACCAGCGTCGGCGGAAACACCGTTTATCGGGACGCGAACTATTGATCAGAGATGCACTGAGAATTTCAGGCAGCCGGTAATTGCGGTGCGAGAACACACGGATTCGCGCCAGGAAATGTATAGGGAGGAATCATGAAGCGAAACAGTTTTTTTAGCTTAGCAGCAGCACTGCTGCTGCCCTTATGGGCGATGGCCCAGGGCGGGGCGGACCTGGCGCGCAAGATGGAAGCGCTGAACGCCTATCCGGACCTGATCGTCGTCAATGGAAAGATTTCGACGATGGACGCGGGCAATCGAGAAGTACAGGCCATGGCGGTGAAGAACGGGCGCGTTGTCGCCATGGGAACCAATGACGAAATACGTTTTTTGACTGGGGCGAAGACGGAGATCGTGGACGTCAAGGGGCGGCGCGTTTTGCCCGGTTTGATCGACGGGCATACGCACCCGCACATGTGGGCGCCGGCGCATTGGCTGGGAGCCGAGGGCGACGCGACAGCGAAGCGCTACAACGATCCGCAGTTGAAAATCACCATGGCTAAGGGAAATGATTCGGCCGCGGTGCTGCGGGCGCTCGAACAGGTAGTGCAGCAACGGTCGAAAGAATTGGGACCGGGCAAGTGGATACTGGCGGCGCTGTTCGGCGGCAATAGCCTGTCGGAATCGCGCACGATCGTGCATCAGCTTTTCCCGCGACTCACCGGCGGCACGCGCATCACGCAGGCGGTGCTGACCACGGACTTTCTGGACAAGCTGGCTCCGCAGAATCCTATTTACTTGTATGGCAGCGAAGCGATCGGGCCTGGAGCGAGCAATACGGCGGCGCAGAAGGCCATGAGAGAAATTCTGAACACCGAGATACAAGGAAGCTACGCAGGCGCAACGGGACTGGTCTACGACATTCTGTTCCGCGACCGCACGGCGGATGCAGCAGACTTTCTGAAGCGGGAGCTGCTCGAATGCGTGTCCGCGCAGGGTGTGACGACCTACGGGAACCATTATTACGGCAGCCCGTCGATCATGAAGATTCATAACTATTTGATGTCGCGCGGCGAATTGCCCGTGCGCTGGGGCTGGTGGGTCGGCGGAGGCCGAGGCGGGCGCATGGGCCAGACGTCGGATTATGCCAAGCAGTACCAGGAATCCTTTTACCACGATCTCGGCGATTTTCGCGGTATTGGCAATGACTACATCTGGAACGCCGGGGTATCGAACGAAGGGTTTGATTCGGGGCTGATCTGCACCAAAGCGAAACCAAAAGAGGCCATTGATATGTCGAATGTCACCGGCTATGGCGGGCTGGTGGGGCCGCGGATGGATTGCGACCAAGCTAAATTCGATTACGAAAATGTTTCGAGTTACATTCCGGTGAAGGCGGCCCTGGAAGCGGGACTGCGCATTGGGTTCCTGCACGGCTACAGCGACGGCTCTTACGACGCGCTGTTCCATATGCTGGACAAAGCCATTGCGGAAAAGAAAGTGACCTTAGAGCAGGTGCGGGCGATGCGCATCAGCACGGAACACAATCCGATCATTCGCCCGGATCAGGTGAAGCGCATGGCGTATTTCAATATGACACCGTCGTTCAACGGCTACCAGGTGCAAGGGGATATCAAGGGCGGCGCGTTTCTGAAGACCTACGGGGAACAGTTCATGACCTGGATGGCTCCAATGAAGAGCCTGGTTAGCGAGGGCGCGCATCCGGTCTTCAATACCGATGTGCACTTGCACAAAGTTCCGGTCGAGTGGAAAGACATGGATTATCCCGCGCAGTGGGATGGGAACATCTGGGCGTTCATCGAATTTTTCGTGACGCGCAGGATGCCGCATGACGGCATCACCTACAACCGCAACGAGGCCATGGACCGCGTGAACATGATGCGCGCGGCGACCATATGGGGCGCGGAGCAATTGCTCAACGAGAAAAATATCGGCTCGCTGGAAACCGGCAAGCTGGCGGACTTCATCGTCACCGACAAAGACTTCTTCACGGTGCCCGAAGACCAGATACACACCATCCAGACGCTGCTGACCAGCGTCGGCGGCAAGGTGTGGCACAAAAGCGCCGCGTTTTAGGCGAGCATTCCATCGAAGGCGCTCCTCAGGCTTGATTGCCCTCGCGGGCGGCAGCTCAGGACTTGGCGCGAAAGCTGGAAGTGCTGAACGCCTATCCGGAAATGATTATCGTCAACGGGAAAATATAAAATTAAAACTTTAATAACAGCTAGGGATAGAGCAAGCTTCAGCTATAGATAATGCTTCAAATATACGTATTTCTGCATCCAGATATTTATATTGGCCGGCAAGAACGCGGCGAGAAAAACGTCTAAGCAGTTTGAAATGAATATAGGGATATGCATATATATGGTCATCCGATTGCGCTATTATCTTTAGCTATAAAGAAAGCACGATCGATTAAAACGATTCAAGGAGGGGAAACTAGATGAAGTTAATTAGAACGAGTCTAGGGGTAATTTGTCTGGTAGTTGTCATGGTGGCAGCGCTAATCGCCCAAGTGACAACCGGGACGATCATGGGGACGGTGGCGGATGCGTCTGGTGGCGTAATCCCGGGTGCGACCGTTACGATCCGCAACATAGAAACGGGGATCACTAGAACAGCCTCCACAGACGAGGCGGGGCGGTACCGAGTACCGCAGTTGGGATTGGGAAATTATGAAATCACAGCGGAATCCGCGGGTTTTCAAACATCAGTACGCACAGGCGTAACGCTGACGGTGGGCCGTGAAGCGGCCGTGGATTTCGCCATGCAGGTAGGGGCGGTGGCAGAGCGCATCACGGTGACGGGCGAGGCGCCGCTTTTGGAGACAACCAACGCAACAGTGGCAGGCTTGGTGGACGAGAAAACCATGAGAGACCTGCCCTTGTTGGGCCGCAGTTATGCAGACCTTACGGCGATCCAGCCGGGCGTAATCTCAAATATGGAGATCACTGCTTCCGGAGCAACCGCAGTGTTCAGCGGCGGCGGCAGTTCGACACGACGGTCAATTGGAGGGACAAGGCCGTCGCAGTCTACTTATTTGCTGGATGGGTTCGAAACCTCCACGCCGTCTTCCGGAATGCCGGCCAATAGCGTATTGGGAGAGTCCTTATGCGTGGATG
>MEKX01000159.1:13874-24722 GCA_001767075.1 Acidobacteria bacterium RIFCSPLOWO2_12_FULL_54_10
AACTGGACGCGCGTGGTTTTTTCCTGGATCCGAAGTTCGCGAAAGCGCCCTACAAGCGGAACCAGTTTGGCGGCTCCCTGGGCGGGCCGATAATTCGGGACAAAGCATTTTTCTTCGCGAATTATGAGGGAGTACGGGTGCGGGCGGCAGAGAACTTTATCGGGTCGACGATTACTCCGGAAACCTGGGCTACGGGCAAAATCACCCGTTGCCCTGCTGGGATAACTCGGTGCTCCCAAGCGCAGTCGGTAGCGGCGACGGAATTGTTTTATTCCAATCCTTCCAACCGGCCGGTGACGGTGAACAAGGACATTTTGGAGGTCTGGAGGCCCGCATTACCTGTTCCGAACGGAGACTATCTGGCAAACGGAGTAGCAGACTACACGTCGACACCACGGTGGACGGCAGACGAAAACTATGGGATCGCACGCGCAGACTTTCAATTGGGACAGAATGACAGTTTATTCGGCAGGTTTACGAAAGACCGTAGCTCTCGGTTGGACAACCTCAGCCTGCGGACTCCTGACCCGTTCATTGGGATCCAGGAAGGTGGCTACGTGATGGCGGCTATTTCGCAGACGCACGTGTTCAGCCCAACGATTATCAACTCAGCGAAAATAGGCTATATGCGCCGGAACGACCGCTTGTATTACAACTATACAGACGGAGGTGCGCAGTTTTTGAATCCTGGAAAACTGGACCCGCGCCTGTCTCCGGTGAAAGGAGTCCCCCTGGGCCTTTACTCAATTCCTGGGGTGAGTCTGTATACAGCGATCGGACCACAGTTAAGCGGTCCTGTAGTATTTGTAGATAATACTTTTGAATACTCCGACATGGTTATGATTACCAAGAGCCGCCATGCCTTGCAGTTGGGCGGCGAGTTCAAAAGATATCAGACAAATGCTTTGAACGAGCCCTGGGTGTACGGCGGAACCTTCACTTGGCCAGACATCACGACTTTCTTGAACAACACGCCTCGGAACACGACGCAGTTGCTGGGATTCCACAATCCCCAAAGACAGCAGGCGGACGTGTACCGTGGTTGGCGGCAGTCCTATGGGGCGTTCTATTTTCAGGATGACTTTAACCTCCGTTCAGGCTTGACGGTGAACCTCGGGGTGCGGTGGGAAGCGATTGGTTCTCCAAGGGAAGTCAACGGGAAGCTGGCCATCCTGCAAGACGTTTATACGAGCAAAGACTTCACACTGCTAACCAAAAAAGATGCGTTCTTTGACATCAAAGACGGTCTGAAAGGATTCTCGCCGCGGGTCGGCTTTGCGTGGAATCTGATGAGCGGAACGGTGTTGCGAGGCGGTGTGGGATTCTTCAAGGAGATGCCGATGTACTATATCTACCAGCTTGCACTGGATGCTCCTCCTTATAACCGGAGAGTCACCATCAATAGAAACGCTGGTGATACAGTCGTGTGGCCGTACCCGTTTGCCACTGCGACTCCGACGTCTCTGCCATCGGGCGAGCCGCTGATCATGACGAATGAGGTGAAGTATCCATACGCGATACAGTGGAACCTGGCGCTGGAAAAACAGGTAGGGGAAGCCTATGTGTTTAAGGCGACCTACCTAGGATCGCGCGGAGTTAACCTGTTTGCAGTGTATAACCCGAACCAGAGGCCGATCGAGATCATAAATGGGCGGCAATTCACTTCCGCGACCGCAGCTTTACCGAACCTAGCTTTTGGCGGGTACCGAAACGTAGCTAACATTTCCGACCAGTGGTACAACGCGTTGCAACTGGTGGCCGAGAGGCGCTCCAATAGCGGTCTGCGTTTCAACACCTCATACACTTGGGCGAGAAACATAGACACGGGTGGCGGTGCCGGGATCAAAGGAGCTGAACAGGTGAGTGGTGCGGCGAGCTTCTCAGTCTACAACTCGCGGAACTTCGCGTCCGACAGGGGCTTGGCGTCAATACACGTAGCCCACAACTTTACCCTGTTCTATGGGTATGATCTTCCGTTCGGTCGGGAGCGGCGCTGGGGGAACAACTGGCCGAGCGCGATGAATTATATTCTGGGCGGCTGGGTCGTCAACGCGTCCAATACTTACCGTACGGGACTACCGGTGAACCTCTCAATGACGCCTCAACAGAACCGTTGCACGGCGCAAGGCTGCGGAGGCCAGCGGCCAGACCTGATCCCAGGCGGAAATAACAATCCAGTGAGAGAGAAATGGGATCCGAACGCGCCAACGGTTGATTCTGCGTACTTTGATCCGACTCAGTTTTCTGTTGCTCCGACAGGTTACTTTTCCAACTTGGGCAGAAATACCATGATCCGACCGAGCCAGTTCAGCATGAACCTTTCGATTTACAAGGACAACCGGATCGGAGAGAAAGGGAACCTGCAGTTCCGCGCGGAGTTCTTCAACTTCTCGAATAACCCCAATTTCGGGGCACCTTCGGCGAGTGTTTTCCAGACTGCGACTGGGGCATTACAATCTAACGTCGGCAGAATCAACACTACATCAACCGATATGCGGAAGGTCCAGTTTGGGTTGAAGTACACATTCTAATCAATTTTTTACTGTTTAGTATAAACATCCGGCGGGCCCCAAACCCGCCGTTTTTTTTGAAGCTCCGACCGATTCAAACGCTGCTGACCGCGGTCGGCGGCAAGGTGCAGTATAAAAACGCCGCGTTTTAGGCGAGCATTCCATCGAACGAGTTCAACAGGCTTGTCGGCCTTCGCGGGCGGCAAGCCTTTTTTTGTTTCGCGCGAAGCTGGGTAAGATATAGTTATTTTAATGGCGAGTCGTGAATTCAGATTTAAAAGAATATTGCGATTGACGGCAATATTCCTCTTGCTGCCGCTGCTTTCATCGGCCCAACAAGGCCGCTGGGAATCGCTGACCCAGCAGGCGTTTCAGCTCTACGAAGGCGGGCGAGTCGCCGAGGCCGCCAACGTGCTGGCGGAAGCCGCCAAAGAAGCGGAAAAACTCTTCGGGCCGAACCATCCCAATTTGGCAGACAACCTCAACAACTTGGCATTTTTATATGACGAGCAAGGGAAGCTGGCGCAGGCAGAACCGCTCTACCTGCGGTCGCTGGCGATCCGCGAAAAAGCTTTCGGGCCGAACCACGAATCCGTTGCCGAATCGCTGAACAATCTGGCAACGCTCTACTTCGCTCGAGGGGAGCCGGAAAAAGCCGAACCGATGTTCAATCGGGCGCTGGCGATCCGCGAAAAAGCGCTGGGCAGCGAGCATCCGTCGGTGATCCAGTCGGTGCTGAATCTTGCCAAGTTCCAGGAGTCTGTCGGGAAATACGTGGTGGCTGAGAGGCTCTTTCTACGCACTCTAAGCCTTCAGGAGAAAGCGCTCGGCGCGGAGCATTTAGATACGGGACAAAATCTGATCAATTTGGCGCGTTTGTTTGGCTCCGAAGGGCGATGCCCGGAAGCACAGGCGCGAACCGAGCGGGCGCTGAAGATTTTTGAGAAGAGCTTCGGGCTGGAGCATCCCGTGATCGCCGATGCGCTGGATCGCCTCGCGCATTTGCATGAAACGCAGGGCGACCGCTGCTGGATGAGGCCGGAAGCCACGCCGGAAGAGTCGCGGCAATTGTATGTGAAGGCGGAGGGCTTCCAGAAGCGCGCCCTGGCGATGCGCGAAAAGCTGCTGGGGCCGAATCACACGGCGGTGGCGCAATCGCTCAACAACATGGCGCACCTGATCGTGAAACTGAATCGCGGCAAGGAGGCCGAGCCGCTTTACAAGCGAGCGATAGCGATTTGGGAGAAGGGCGGGCCGGGGGATGCCCGCAACCTTTCGGCGGTGATTGCCAACCTGGGGGATTTATACGCGTCGCAAGGCCGCCATGCCGAAGCGCAAGCAACGTTTCAGCGGGTATTGACGCTGACGGAAAATTCGATGGGCCGCGACAATCCAGGCTTGGCTCTCATTCTCAGGAAACAGGCCGATAGCTACGCAGCCTCTGGGAAAAAAGCCCAAGCCGACCCGTTGCGCGCGCGGGCGAATTCCCTGCAAGCCAGCGCGCTGCGTTCCGCTCAGAATCTGGAAGAGCAGGGCAGGGCATTGCAGGCACAGAATCAATACGACCGGGCGGAGCGCTATTTGCGGGAAGCGCTGACTCTGCGCGAATTTCTGCTGGGAGCCGAGCATCTGGACCTGGCGCAGCCGCTCCAGGAACTAGCCGCCAATTACGAGCAGCAGAAGAACTACCGCGCTCCGCAACCGCTGCTGCAACAGGCCTTGGCCATTGTGAGAAAGAAGCTGGGTGAAAAAAATCCCCGGGTGGCCGAGCTGAAGCGAATGATCGAGCGCGTCCGGGCGGCTGCGGGAGCCTGACGCCGAATTCCGCGATGAGCGGAAAAGCAGGTGATGCGGAGTGTTTGCGGGTTAAGGAACACGCCAACCGATAGCTTGTCTGCCGCTGAAACCGTATGCTAGGATTGGATTCGGAAAGATTCCAAATCATTGATCGGAAGATCGTCCTGCGGGGCAGGAAGAGGAAGGATTGCAATGTCAGGCCATTCAAAATGGGCCACAATCAAGCATAAAAAGGCGGCCTCGGACGCCAAGCGCGGACAGATTTTTACCCGCGTGATCAAGGAAATCACGGTGGCGGCAAGGCATGGCGGGGGCGACGCAGAAACGAACCCGCGGCTGCGCACGGCGGTGAACGCGGCGAAAGCGGAAAACATGCCGCTGGACAACATCAAGCGCGCCATCCAGCGCGGCACGGGAGAATTGCCCGGCATCACCTATGAAGAAGCCTCCTATGAAGGATATGGGCCGCACGGCGTGGCCTTGATCGTGGAGGTTGCCACCGACAATCGCAACCGCACGGTGTCGGAGATCCGCCATGCATTTACAAAATACGGCGGGAGCATGGGCGAGGCCGGGTGCGTCTCGTGGATGTTCAACAAGCGCGGCACGATCCTGGTGGCCAAAGAAAAGGCCTCGGAAGACCAGTTGATGGGCATTGTTTTGGACGCAGGCGCAGAGGACCTCAGCGACAACGGCGATCAATGGGAGATCGTCTGTCCTCTGGAAGCCAATGATAAGGTGTTGCAGGCGCTCAAGAGCGCGGGTATTGAAGTGGCCAGTTCCCAGATCGGAATGATTCCGACCAATTACGTCAAGCTGGAAGGCAACCAGGCGCAGCAGATGATGAAAACGCTGGATGCCCTGGAAGGGCAGGATGACGTGCAGAACGTTTATTCCAACTTTGATTTCGACGCGGCGGAGTTCGAAGAAGCGAGCTAAGAATGAAGCGGGTCCTCGGGATTGACTGCGGGTCCGTCATCACCGGATACGGCGTCATCGACACCGACGGCAGGGCCTGCCGCATGGTGACCTGGGGAGTTATCATCGCCCGCACGGGCGACGCATTCCCGGACCGGCTGAAAAAAATCTCCGACAAATTGAGCGAGATTATCCAAACCTACTCGCCGCACGATGTGGCGGTCGAGGATATTTTCTACTCCGTCAATGCAAAAAGCGCCCTCAAGCTGGGGCAGGTGCGCGGCGTAGCGTTGCTCAAAGCCGCAGACGCTGGTTTGCCCGTGCATGAATACGCGCCGTTGCTGGTGAAGTCCAGCGTAGTGGGATACGGTCGCGCGGAAAAATCCCAAGTGCAGCAGATGGTGAAGCTGATGCTCGGGCTGGATGAGCTGCCGCCCGAAGACGCCGCCGACGCGCTCGCCGTGGCCATCTGCCATGCCAATCATTCCGGCGCTTTGGGCAGGCTCCAGCAGGCCGTTGCGAAAGAGAAATCCGGGAAACGTTCCGAAGGTTTGCTGGCGGAAGCGCGGCAAAGTATAAAGGGAAAAGCGCCTGTGCGGCGAACAGCCGCCAGCCGTCTGCGAAAGGGTGAGGCGATTGATGCGTTACGGCGTCCCACGGTTGGCTGAGAGCGCGATACGCCAAAGCAGAATGCTTGGCTGGAAATTTAGCATCCTTGCAATCAGCGTTCTTCTGGGCGCAAACGCCTGGGCCAGCCAGCAGCGTGGCGAAGATGTTGTTTCTATTACCTTCGTCAAGGAATTTCCCAACAGCAAGCCGGATTATATAGCCATCCAAATTCGCAGGGACGGCCGCGCGGAGTACCGTACGGCACCCGATGACGAGAAGCCTTTTTCTTTTGTGGTGCCGGAGGAAACTGCTGCGGAGATTTTCAGCATGGCCGCGAAGATGAATCAGTTCCAGGGCGCGAACCTGGAATCAAAACGCCGCGTGGCCAGCCTGGGCAAGAAAACGCTGATCTATCAGGACGAGAAGGGGAATTCGCAAGCATCGTTCAACCACACCGAAGTTCCCGAGGCGATGGCATTAACAGAAATGTTCGAAAAGATATCGCAAACGCAGCAACACTACTTGCAATTGGAATACCTGATGCGGTTTGACCGGCTGGGGATCGTCAAAGAGCTATTGCAGGTGGAGATGGACTTGAATCAGGATCGCCTGGGAAATCCTTCCCAACTGATTCCCATTCTGGATAAAATACGCACAAACGATTCATTCATGCAGGTGGCCCAGGGCCGCGCCGCGCAACTGATCGAAAAAATCCAATCCAAAGATCAGTAAACAAAAAAACCTCCGGTCCCTGAAGCATTGGGAGCCGGAGGCTTGTGATCGATTGCGAATGGAGAAGCTAAACCTTGATGACGTTGACCAGCTCGCGAACCCCTGCGGCACTCTTGTCGAGTGCCGCCTGCTCGTCGGGCGTCAACTTCACCTGAATGATCTGCTCGATGCCCTTGGCGCCGAGCTTCACCGGCACGCCGACGAACAAGCCTTGGACGCCGTATTCTCCTTCCAGGTAAGCAGCGCAAGGTAGAATCTTTTTCTTGTCCTTGAGAATCGCCTCGAACATTTCCACGGCGGCGGCCGACGGCGCATAATAGGCGCTGCCGGTCTTGAGGTACTTCACGATCTCCGCCCCGCCATCGCGTGTGCGCTGCACAATGCGATCGAGCGTCGCTGCATCCATCATTTCGGTCAGCGGGATGCCCGCCACCTGCGAGTAGCGGACCAGCGGCACCATGGTGTCGCCGTGGCCGCCGAGCACGAACGCCTGAACGTTTTCGACCGAGACCTTCAGTTCCTGGGCGATAAAAGTGCGAAAGCGCGCGGAGTCGAGAATGCCCGCCATGCCGATGACCCGGTTTTTGGGGAATTTGCTGACGCGCAGCGCCACCTGGCACATGGCGTCCAGCGGATTGGTGACCATGATGAGAATCGCGTTCGGCGAGTGCTGAGCGACTTTCTCCGTGGTTGCTTTGACGACTTCGTAATTCTTGATGAGCAGATCGTCGCGGCTCATGCCCGGCTGGCGCGGAAACCCGGCGGTGATGATGACGACGTCGGAATTGGCGGTGTCGGCGTAATCATTGGTGCCGCGCACTTGTGAGTCAGAGCCAGAAATAGGGCCGTCCTGGAGTATGTCCAGGCCTTTGCCCTGCGGGATTCCTTCCAGGATGTCAATGACCACAACATCGGCAAGCTCCTGGTCGGCAATGCGCAGAGCCGCGGTCGCTCCCACGTTGCCAGCCCCTACTACAGTTACTTTCTTACGCATGATTTCCTCCTATGAATTCCTGACAGGGATAACCATGCGGTTCGTGGCCGCCAGGCTACTCCTGCAAGGCAATAATCCAACGATTGATAATTCGTGAAAATTCCTGAACCTCGATCAAAACTAAAATGCGGAAGCAAAACCTATGGCGTCCTGGTTTCGCCGGGTCGAATGGCGATGATCTCGGTGCCCATGTCTCGCGTGAGCTGGCGCAATTCCTCCGGGGTTCCGACCAGCGGAGGGAAAGTTCCGTAGTGCATGGGCACCACTTTCTTCGCACCCATCAAGCGGCACGCCAGGGCAGCTTCTTTCGGGCCCATCGTGAATAAATCCCCGATGGGAAGGAAAATTAATTCCGGCTCGTACAACTCGGCGATGATCTTCATGTCTCCGAAGACCGCCGTGTCGCCGGCGTGATAAATCTTGAAACCGTTTTCAAACTGCACGATAAATCCGGCCGCTTCGCCGCCGTAAATAATGCCGCCGCCGTCTTCCGTAATGCCGCAGCTATGCCGGGCGTCCACCATGGTGACCAGCACGTCGTTGATCTTTTGTTTGCCGCCCTTGTTCATGGCGTTGACGTTGGCCACGCCTTTGCGTTGCAGCCAGTTGCCGATCTCGAAAATGCAGCCCACCTGCGGCCGCAAACGTTGAGCCAGGTCCACGGCATCGTGAATGTGATCAAAGTGGCCGTGCGTGATGAGCATAGTATCGAGGACGTCGATGTGTTTGTCCTTTTCCGGACAGGCGGGATTGTTCATCACCCAGGGATCGATCAAGAGCTTTTTCCCAGCGGGCGTGGTGAACAAAAAAGTCGAGTGGCCGAGATATTTATAAGAAACAGGATTTCCTGAAGCCATAGTTCATTCCTTAACAGACGAACCAGCCTTGGCAGCCGGACCGGAAAGTGGAAGGGAGCGGCCCGGTGGCTGCTCCCAAAAGCAATAGTCAACAGCGAGGGCTACATGTTCTCGATGATGGCCCCTGCGTACTCGCTGGTTTTTAGCTTGGTCGCCCCAGGCATCAGACGCTCCAGATCGTAAGTGACCTTTTTCTGCTGGATCGTCTTGGCGATGGAGTTATCAATTATGGCGGCGACTTCCGGCCAGCCCATGAACTCGAACATCATGCAGCCGGACATGATCACGCTGGTCGGGTTGATGACGTCGCGGTCGGCATACTTGGGGGCCGTGCCGTGCGTTGCTTCAAACACAGCGTACTCGTCGCCGATGTTGGCGCCCGGCGCCATGCCCAATCCGCCGACCTGCGCGGCACAGGCGTCGGACAAATAATCACCGTCCAGGTTGGGAGTCGCCAACACCGAGTATTCATCGGCGCGCGTCAGCACTTGCTGGAAGATGGAATCGGCGATGCGGTCGTTGATCATCACCTTTTGCTTCCATTGTCCGTTGCCGTGCGTGGAGTAGATCGCGTCCAGCGCCGCCTTCACTTCGGCGTAGATATCTTTCTTGAAAGCATCCGCCGCGAAATCCAGTCCCGGTTCCACCATGGCGGCGTTCTGTTCGATGGTCAAATTCGGATTCTTGTCTTTGTTGTCAATGATCCAGCTTTCGCGCTCGGTGATAATCTGGTTGCGGAACTCTCTCTTTGCCAGTTCGTAACCCCAGTCGCGGAAAGCCCCTTCGGTATATTTCATGATGTTGCCCTTGTGCACCAGTGTGACCATCTTGCGTTTGTTCTTCACCGCAAACTCCACTGCGCGGCGGACGAGCTGCTCCGTGCCGGTGATGGAGATCGGCTTGATGCCGATGCCGGAATCCGGACGAATCGTTTTGCCGAGTTCCTTGCCGATGTAGTCGATCAGCTTCTTGGCTTCCGGCGTTCCCTGCTTCCACTCCAGGCCAGAGTAAACGTCTTCCGTGTTCTCGCGGAAAATGACGATGTTCATGCGTTCCGGGTGTACCACAGGTGAAGGCACTCCAGGAAAATAGCGCACAGGGCGGACGCAGGCATATAAGTTGAGGATCTGGCGCAGCGTCACATTGAGGCTGCGAATGCCGCCGCCGACGGGCGTTGTGAGCGGTCCCTTGATCGCGACGCGGAATTCCTTGATCGCATCAATGGTGTCTTGAGGCAGCCACTCTTTGAACTTTTCAAAGGCCTTCTCTCCAGTGAATACTTCATACCAGACGATCTCTCGCTTTCCGCCATAGGCCTTCTTCACGGCAGCGTCGAAAACGCGTTTCGATGCTTTCCAAATGTCGCGGCCTATGCCGTCACCCTCGATATAGGGAAGGATTGGGCGGTCTGGAACAATAAACTTTCCATCTTTGAACTCAATTTTTTGCCCGTTCGTGGGCACGGGATTTCCGTTATAGGAAGCCTTTGACGTCATTTATACCCCCGGAGAATGATGAATTAAATTTTTTGGAAGAAGACATTTAGTCCGGCACAGCATACTTCAAATCCGATCTTTCCCAAAACACTCTATCTTAAAGCAAATGGCAGAGGGATGCAATGAACTTCTCCGGGTAAAAACGAAGGCAGGGATCATTTTTCTTGCTGGCGCGTAGAAAAATTTCTTCCGTAGTATTCATGTGGAATCGATTGGTAATCGATGCATAGGGATCGGGAAATTTGACAGTCCCTCAACTCACCCGGTATCATCACTTGATTGATGAATGCCCGATAGTCCCCATCGTCTAGCCCGGCCTAGGACATCGCCCTTTCACGGCGGTAACGGGGGTTCAAATCCCCCTGGGGACGCCATTCAATCCTAAGCACATACAAGCTCCGGCACAGGAAGTGCCGCTTTCGCGGTAACGCCTGGGTAACACAGATTGCCAAAAACGGTGTCCAATCCTTTGACTGCTTGTTCAAAGAATGCGGGGGACAAATGTTGGTAACGCGCCGCCATTCTCAAATCTTTGTGCCCGAGCAATTGCGCAACGGTGTGAATATCAGCTCCCGACTTTCGCATCTAGCTTGCCGCCGTATGGCGCAGATCGTGAAAGCGAAAGTTTTGAATACCCAACTTTCGGCAAGCACGTTGGAAGGCCACGCTCACCTGATTCGGCGTTACAGCGGGAAAGAGTCGGCCTGTCACTTTGGTTCGCTCGTCAACTGGAAGTGACCCCAACGCGGCTAACGCGGATTGATTCAAGTACACGATTCGGCCCTCTCCATTTTTGGTCTGCGGAAGCATTATCCGTTGATTTATTATGTCCACGTCGAGCCAGCGCAGGCCTGGGATTTCTCCCCGGTGCATCCCTGTGCTAACTGCCAAGGCCACCATAGGACGCAGCCATTCGGGGCTAGCTTCTAGACCAT
>MEKX01000160.1 GCA_001767075.1 Acidobacteria bacterium RIFCSPLOWO2_12_FULL_54_10
TCTTTTTACAATTCTCTCCGCATCGCCGCCAACAAACGTCTTACCTCCGGTGCTTCGCTGTCGGCCAGTTACACGTTTTCGAAATCCGTCGATGACATCACCAGCAGCGGCGGTTCCGACGTCGGCTCCGGCGGCCAATATCCCTTGATGCGCACCATCGAGCGCGGCTTGTCAGATTTCGATTCCCGCCACAATCTTAGTTTCAATTATTTTTATCCGCTGCCTTTCGGTCGTGGGCAGAGCTGGCTCGCTTCCGGCCCCGCCGCTGCCATCATAGGCGGCTGGCGCCTGGGCGGCATCGTCCGCTATCGCACGGGAACTCCGCTGTCTCCGGGTTTGAGCGTCCGCAAACCGGGGTACCTGTTTGAAGCCACCCGCCCCAACCTTGCGCCTGGACAATCCAACGACCCCGCCACCGAAGGCTTATCCGCCGGTTGCGGTGCAAACAACGCCACATTCGCTGGCGATGAATTGGGCACCCCCCGCAGATACTTTGACCCGTGTAACTATGTCTTCCCCGGTTTCGGCAACATCGGCAACGCCGGTCGCAACACCATCACCGGCCCGAATCTGTTTGCCACCGACGTTTCCTTGCAGCGCGACTTTTCCGTCGGGGGCGACCGCCGCCTGCAATTCCGCATGGAGATGTTCAATTTCATCAACCACACCAATTTCAGCGGCCCTCGCGGCTCTGCCTTGTCCGTGTTCACCGGCATCACCGCCGGTGTCCCGCGCATCAATTCTTCCGCTGGCCGAATCTCCGGCACCTCCACCACCGCGCGCCAGGTCCAATTCGCCCTGCGCCTGTCGTTCTAATAATGTATTTCTTGTGATGCTGCTCTGGTAGCCACGGCACGTACTTCGTGCCGTGAGCTTTTAATCCGAGCCGCGACCGTTAGGGAGCGGGCAGGTTTGGTAGCCACGGTGAGTGCTTTCCTCGCCGTGGGCAGTTGTGTTTTGATTTTTAATCCAAGCCGCGACGACCGTCAGGGAACGGTTGGTTTTGGTAGCCACGGCAAGCGTATTTCTTGCCGTGGGCTTTTTCTTTCAGTTGTCATTCCGAGCATCGCGAGGAATCTGCTTCTCGTTTTCGCGCACCCGTCCCGCGCGCGCCTGTCCCGAGCGCAGTCGAGGGGTTAGCAAGCGGGCAGGTTTTGTTTCTGGCTTTTCTTTTGATTTTATTTTAGATTATCCGAGCCGCGACTGGCCAGCCCTGGTTTGCCAGGGCAAGGGAGCGGTCAGCATTCTTTCGTAGCAATATTACCGCGACGCCGCCGTCCAGGCCGTGTAACCTCTGCCTCCTCCGGCGGTAGGCCCAGACGAACTCGGGGGTGGGGGTGCCCCACACGTGCGCGCACGTGTGGGTTTTACATCCATAGTTTTGCCAGGGCACTTCTTCATCCGTGCCGTAAGCCCCGGAGAGCCTGCCCTGAGCTTGTCGAAGGGGGCGTCAGAATTTAGCCCACGCCGTCAGCCGTGGGTTCTGGATGCTTTAAAAATCTCCCTCACTGCCGCAGGCCGGAGCGGAGCGCAAGCGGAGTGAAGCTACTTTTCGCGAGGCGATCATCGGGAACCGAGCGCATTCCCGCCACGGAGTGGCCGAACGTTGGGTCGAAAGCTGTCGCAGAGACCTGCTGGATCACATGATTGTATGCAACGAGATTCACTTGAGAAGATTGGTCGCTGAATACATCCGCTATTACCACGAAGACCGAACTCACGATGGACTGGGCAAAGACACACCCAGCGGGCGTTCCGTGCAACGCAGGACCAGTGAGAACATGGAGTTGATATCTTTACCCCGCATGGGTGGACTGCACCATCGTTACCGATGGAAAGTTGCCGCCTGAGAAAATTCGATCTTCTCACCTAGACCTTGGCCTTTGCAGGAGAATCACGCAGAAGGCGGAGTGTGCAAACTCGCACTATGTTGATGATAAAACATCACTATCCCAAAGTTCTTCCAAGCTAAAGTTCCCATTAACCAATCTATTCTCAAGACAATCTACCACCACAATGCTTCTTCAAATTGTCATGCATGAGATTATGGCGACGGACAGATACTCAGTATCGCTGATTTTGGGCTCTGATCTGCCGTTTTTCATTGCAGATGAAGTTTTCGGTAGGCACAGGTTTTGACAAACCTATGGACGCTGTCCTTCGCGCCTCAAGTCCTCCCATCGGCCAGGCACTCTAAGGAGATTTAGGTTCTTGGTCCCCAGTGAATTTCCGAGCGACCACTTCAGTTCACCTCTCAACGTGGCGTCTTCGAGCTCTGCCTGCAGAATGGGTCTGAGTCGTTCTTCGGGAGCCCTCATCTGGAGCGTAGTGTCTTGCAGCGTCCCCGATAAGTGTGTCGTTTCAGGATTGTATCCTTGGTACTCGTCCCACTGTCCCGTTACGACATCACTGTCGCGGCATAATCGAAGCACAATCTCGGTTCCGACAACATCCCCGGCTTCCTCAATGTACCGCGCGTCCGAAAAAACGACCGTCTCGCAGGTTTGGGACTCGGTTTCTTGCTCGAGATTTGTTTCTTGTTCTTCGTTCGCGATCGCACACGCGCCGAGAAGCATTGTCGCCATGACTAGGATCGGCAACCACACGTACACTAATAGAACTCGCCTCATGGCTCGCAAGTTCCCTCCTCCCTGCACGCCCTCTCTCTCTGTGGTGGAATGTATGTGTCAATTTGGACGACGCGATTCCCAAACTCCGTCGGATTCGTCTGGCGGAGTTGTTCTAGTTCGGTGAAGCTAGCTTGGTTCTCTTTGATCAGCTCCATAAATGCGTGATCCACTTTGCCATTTGCGTCCCTAGTGATTAGATCATTAGCCTGATAGTGGCCTGGATCATCCATTTGATTGGAAAGCGGTGACAACTCGGAGCCTTTCACGGCAGCGGCGGCGTTCAGATCGGGCAGACTCGCAAGAAATCCAGGTGTGAGGCTTGTCGCGACATTTATGTCAACCGCCAACCCAGCTAGATGCGGACTCGTCCCTGTTGTGTTTTTCGTAAACGGAGTAACGATACCTTCATGGTGCTCCGGGGTTCGAAAGAGTTCGTTGAACGTGAAGCTGAGTCCTCGCCCAAGAGATGCTTCCGCAAATCGCTGCAACCGAGGTACCAGTCGCGCGTCAATATATCGGATGTCCTGTTGGCCTCCGGTCACATGCACGTACACGGGGCGCAATTCTTTGCAGTCAGGATCGAGAAAGCCAAGTGGATTGTTCCGTACGTACGCATACATGTTCCACTGCTGTGGATCTGTGCGCCGTTGTGTGCTCATGAAAAAAGGATCAGGGCTGTTAAACCGGCCCGATGCCCAAGAAAAGTATCTTGCTCCGAAGTTGTCGAGTCTCGATTCGCTGTCGCGCTCTTTGCCGGTGAACTTGTGGGTTGTTTCGTCTGCGCCGTAACAGCTTATTCCGTTGCGTCCGTTTTGACTGCTGGCAATTAGTTCATCTCCGAACGGCAAATAGTCCCGGCACATCACGATGGCTTTGTTCCGGTCCGTTACCACCCTCGTCGATCCCAAGTGATCCGTCGTCACGTAATGCGTTGCCGTGTCCGGCTCCGTTCCCCCGTACTCGGCCATCAGTTGCCCTCTCGCAATTTCAGAAATGTGCTGTCGCGATTACGTTGTACAAGCTATCTTTGGCTCGTTCATCACCATAATAGTCAGCCATCAAACCGTTAGATTCGAAAAAACAAGTACTTTCCGGATTGCCCGCCGCGCTGCTTAATTCCAGACAAACGATCGCCTTGGGGGAGCTAAATTCCTTGGTGCTCCTGATCTTATATCCGCGCGCTTCGAAATTGCCGGGTGCGACCGCTTTCCAACGCGCAAGCGCTTCGCTATTCTCTACCTTGGCATTGCTTCGCTGATAGATTACTATTGTCGGGTAGTTTCCATGCATTCCGAAGACGGCGGTTGGTAAGCGCATCATAGTTAGACTGTTGAATGAGCTCTCCCAGCGCTTCGGAGTGGTTACCCATCCATCAGGGACAATGAACTTGCTACCGGCGAGTGTGACTTGGCGAGTGTGAAAAATCGGCCATAAGATCGTGTAGAGACCAGGTGAGAAAATAGCTATCAATGCGAATATACCAAGCGCAGCGCAGATCACTCTGGTATGTTTTCCAGTCTTAATATTTTTCATCGTCGAGCCCTACTATTCCTAAAATGAAATCTGATCAACTCTAACCAGCAGTCTTCAATCTGAGAGTGGAACGGGTGATTCCTACTCTCATGGTTGATCTTCGCAAGTTGGTTTCTCGCACCGTGGCAAAGGCTGCGGAGGGGGAATCGGGGATTGCTGAGGCTTCTCCATCTCTTTTTGCATATCTACCGCTAATTTAATGGCCTTTGCGCCTTCTTGTGTTGCTGCCCCAGCAATTCGTTCCACTGTCTTGGCAGCATCGTTGGTAGAACCCTGAGATCCTCCTTTGATCAAGACGTCGACGACTTGTTGTCCCACATTGGGCGCGTCGGTGAGGACTTTCTCCTGGGCCTTCTGCATCGACTCCTTCTTTACCTCAACATTCGGATCGCCGCTGCGAATCGAATCCGTCAGCTCTAGCTTTTGCAGACCAAGGCTTTGGCTGTTAATCCACCATGCCTTTATATCGTAATAAGTCTCCGCTGCCTTAAAGGCAGTCCATTCCACGGCTGCAACGCCAGCCGCTACACACCAGAAAGCAAGTGGGCCTACACAATGACCGTCTGGATCGGTGTAACGCAGTGGGTTGTTGAGGACGTAGGTGTATTTGTTGAGACTTTGCGGTAGCCCAATGTCGGCATAGGGGAGCGGTCCCGGATCGCTGATTTGCTTGCCAGTAAATGGGTCTACTGCACCTCCGGTGAACTCGTCAGGACTGTTAAACCTCCCTGCCGCCCAGGAGTAGTATCTGGCAATGAAATTATCCAACCTCGATTCAGAATCGCGCTCCTTGCCGGTAAACCTGTGCGTGGTTTCATCCTCGCCGTAACAGCTTATCCCATTGCGTCCGTTCTGCGAACTGGCGATCAACTCGTCCCCAAACGGCAGGTAATCCCGGCACATCACGATGGCTTTGTTCGGGTTCGTCACCACCCGCGTCGACCCCAAGTGGTCCGCCGTCACATATTGCGTCGCTGCTCCCACAGCCGCATTCTACACCCGAATCTTTGCAGTACGCAGACCCATAATTATTCTTCCTTGCTGCCGCAGGCCGTAGCGGAGCGCAAGCGGAGTGAAGCTACTTTTCGCGCGGCGATCATCGGGAGCCGAGCGCATTCCCGCCACGGAGTGGCCCCCACTGCCAACTGCCCACTCCCTACTCCCTGCCTTTGAACCCGCCGCCTCCCGGCGTCTCAATCCGCAGCACGCTCCCCGCTGGCGCGGTGAACGAAGTCTTCGACGGCAGGTCCAATACCTCACCCGACGGCAATGTCAGCGTCGCCTTGCCCGGCTTTCCCGGCTCGCCACCCGCCAATCCATAAGGCGCAATTTTCTTTCGGTCGGAAAGTAATGCCCCGCGCACTTCGCATAAAAATTCTATCTCCCGCACGATCCCGTCGCCGCCCTTGAACTTCCCACGGCCACCCGAACCCTTGCGCAATGAATATCTCCGCACGCGCACCGGATACATTGTTTCCAGCACCTCCACCGGAGTGTTCAGCGAATTGGTCATGTGCGTGTGCACGCCGCTCAACCCGTCCGCAGTGGGCCGCGCTCCCATGCCGCCCGCAATCGTTTCGTAATAGGTGAACGGCTTGCCGCTGCGCGGATCGATTCCGCCGAAAGAAAGATTGCTCATCGTGCCCGAACTAGCCGCCGGAATTTGTTCCGGCAAA
This sequence comes from Acidobacteria bacterium RIFCSPLOWO2_12_FULL_54_10, assembly GCA_001767075.1. Taxonomy (GTDB): domain Bacteria; phylum Acidobacteriota; class Terriglobia; order 2-12-FULL-54-10; family 2-12-FULL-54-10; genus 2-12-FULL-54-10. Next base: position 5,840 of record MEKX01000160.1, read on the forward strand.
GCTTTCGCCAACGCGCGGAACAGCACATCCACAATCCGCTGCGACGTCTCCACGTTTCCCGCCGCCACTGCCGCAGGAGGCCGCGCATTCACGATGCTGCCTTCCGGCGCGCTCACCGCAATGGGCGCCATCAGTCCGGCGCAGGCAGGAACCTCCTCGCCCAACAGACATCGGAATACATAGAACACTGCCGATTCCGTAATCGCCAAGACGGCATTCACATTACCCCGGCATTGCGGTGCCGACCCGCGAAAATCCACCTTCGCTTTGCGCCCGCGAATCTCAATCGTTACCGCAATCGGCAACGGTTCGCTGCCGCTGCCATCATCGTCCAGGTAATCCACTGCGCGATACGTACCGTTCGGAATCCGCGCCAGCGCCTCTTCCATCAGCCGTGCGGAATAATTCTGCAAAGCTTCCTGGCACTTGAGAATCTTCTTCCAGCCATATTTCGTCGCCATTTCAATGAGCCGCTGTTCTCCCAAACGGCATGAAGCGATCTGCGCCTTGAGGTCCCCTTCGCGCTCGCGCGGCGTGCGCACATTAGCCAGCAGGAGTTCCACCACATCCCGCACCATCTCACCTTTGCGGAAGAGTTTCACCGGAGGGATTCTAAAACCTTCCTGATAAATCTCTTCGCTCGTTCCCATCGACGCAGGCTGCGCGCCGCCCACATCCGCGTGGTGCGCGCGATTCGCAACATAATAAAGCGGCCCGCGCACTCCGCGCACAAACACTGGCGACACAACGGTAATGTCCGGCAGGTGCGTCCCTCCTGCGAACGGATCATTCAGCATGGCCACGTCGCCAGCTTCCAGCTTCAATGCTTGAATCGCCGCCTCTACCGAACGCGGCATCGAACCCAAATGCACCGGCATGTGATCGCCCATCGCAATAGCTCGTCCCGCGCCGTCAAACACCGCGCAGGAGTAGTCCCGCCTTTCCTTGATATTGGGCGAGAAAGCGGACCGCCGCAGCGCCGCGCCCATTTCCTCGGCGACCGAGTGGAACAGGCTTTTGAAAATTTCCAGTTCTGCCGGATCAATGCGCATAGCAATTAATAATCAGGTTGCGATATCCATCCACTTCACAAGTTGCGCCGGGAGGAATGACCGTTGTTGAACTGTACTCCGCCACAATCGCTGGCCCTTTGATTTTCATGCCGGGTCGCAGCTTCGAGCGGTCATATAAACTCGTCGGATGCTTCCGAGATGCAAACCAAACAAATTTCCTGTTCAGAAACGCCGGTGCTGCATCGGTTGATTTCCCTAAACGTTCTTTGCGGATTTTCGGTTTGCTCATGGAGATCGAGAGGCGCAGCTTGAGATTGACGATCTCCAGTTCGCGCTCGCGGTCGCAATAGCCGAATGCTCTCTGATGCAATGCATGGAATTCTTCCGAAAATTCCGAGGACCAGGCAACCTCCAGTTCATAACTTTGGCCGACGTACCGCACATCCAGTTTTCGCTCGGCAAGAATCCGCCCGGAAGGGAAACGGTCTGCCCGCATTTCCGCCTTACCCGCAATCTCCAGTTTTTCATAGCCCCGGTTGACCATTTGACGGAACCGAGAGAACCGAGGCAACCGATCATTTATTTCCTCCCTTGGAACGCGCATCAGCTCCGATTTCGACAGATCTTTTACCAGGTCCGCCAGCAACACTCCCTGCGCGGAAAATGTTCCGGGATTTTCCGGCACGATCACTTTTCGAATTCCCAATGCGCGCGCCAAGTCCACCGCGTGCAATCCACCTGCGCCGCCAAAACTCACCAAAGCAAAATCGCGCGGATCATGTCCGCGCTCTACAGAGATTACGCGCAATGCTTTTTCCATCGTGGCATTGGCTACCGCCAACATGCCCCTTGCCAGATCGATGGGCGTCTTGATCGCAGCGGTCATTCGCTTCAAGCGGGCGGATCGTCGTCTCAAGAAATCCTCGAATGCTGTTTGTGCATTCTTTTTGTTGAGCCGATAGTTTCCGCCGAGAAATTGTTCCTCATCAATTCGTCCGAGAAGTAGATGAGCATCGGTTACAGTGGGCTGCGTGCCGCCTCGGCCATAGCACGCTGGCCCCGGAAGCGCGCCCGCGCTTTCCGGCCCTGCACGCAACGAACCGCCTTCGTCCAGGCGCGCAATGGACCCTCCGCCCGCACCTACTGAGTGAACATCCAATACCGGCACGGCCACCGGAAGCCCTCCTAAATTAGCGTCGTTGATCGTTCGAGGATTGCCCACGAACAGCGAGACATCCGCGGACGTTCCTCCCATATCAAAACTGATGACTCGTTCTAGTTGGAGTGCGTCTCCGAGCCTACGGGTTGCTACTACGCCGCCGGCAGGCCCCGATAAAATAGTTCGCACCGGCTCGCGAGATGCACGTTTAGCGCTGGTAACGCCTCCACTAGATTGCATGATGTATAATTTGTGTTCCGCTGGGGAAGAATCTTTTGTTTTCGAAGTGCGATTCAATCCAGCTTCTAAATTCGAAAGGTATTTGCCAACCCGCGGAGCAAGATAAGCGTTAATCAGAACTGTCGAGAGCCTCTCATATTCACGGTAGATAGGAAGAATTTCATGTGAAATGGAAATGGGCAGGCCAAGTTCTTGCAGTTCTTTCACGACAGACTGTTCGTTGGCAGGGTTAACGAATGAAAATAGTAAACAAACAGCAACCGACTCGGCGCGTGACTTCGCCAGCTCTTTTCGAATTCTTTTAAGTTCAGCCTTCTGAGGTTTCTCACAATTAATTCCGTCTGAGGAGACGCGTTCTCGAATTCCCCACCGCAAATCGTCCGGAATCAGCGGAGCATCTTTAAGTAAATTTAAGTTGTAAAGATTTTTTCGGTTCTGCCGTCCAATATCAATAACTTCTTCAAAACCAGATGTCGTAAGCAGCGCGACTTTCGCGCCCCTGCGTTCTAGCAGTGTGTTTGTTCCTACAGTCGTGCCGTGGAAAATAACTAACTGTTTATGGTTATTACTCTCATAAAGCCGGCTGATCTCCTTAAGAATTGCGCTCTCGGGATAGCCGGGATCAGTAAAAACCTTAAATACCCTGAAACGCGAATTCTCGATCACCACAAAATCGGTAAATGTGCCGCCGGTATCGATTCCAACTCGCATGACTGTAAATATTTTCTCAATTGGAACAAAAGTGGAAAGATTTTAAATCCATAGAAATCGGTCTGCGAACTGTGCTTAAACATTAGTCATCAGCAGAATCCTAATCATATTATCCCCACTTTCGAAAAAGGCAAACTGGCTGTTCTATTGTTTGCCTGAGGAGCAGGTCTGTGGGAAAATAGAAATATGCACTTCGGGGGATTCAAGCAGGCTATTTTCCTCCTTATCCTGTGGGTTTTTCTGCTTCCTATAATTGGATTCAGCGCGCCTCAGCAAAGCACTCCTCAAGATTCGGCAGAACCTGAAGCAGAACAAGGCGAAGATCAATATAGCTTCTCCGTCGATATCGAAGTGGTCACTGTTCCGGTTACGGTTACTGACCGGTCGGGCGAGTTTATTACCGATTTGGATAAGAACGAATTCCGCATCCAAGACAATGGCTCAGTGCAACAGATTTCTAATTTTGAGCTAAGTTGGGAGCCTATTTCCCTGGCTATTGTCGTGCAAACAAGCTCAAGAATTCAGAGTCTGCTGCCGGACATTCGTAGCTCCGGGATATTGTTTACACAACTGCTGCTGGGAGAGTCAGGCGAAGCTGCGGTTGTAACCTTTGATAATGAAGTTCAGATAGCACAGGAATTTACAGACAATCCAGAAAAAATAGAAAAAGCTTTGCAGCAACTGCGATCTGGAGGAGATTCCGCCAAGTTGAGCGACGCTCTGGCCCGTGCTATTTTTCTCCTCCAGCGCAGGCCTGTTGGGAGACGCAAGGTGATTGTTGTGATTTCGGAGAGCAGGGACATAGGGAGCAGCAGTCCCATTGGCCTTGTATTGCGCGGAGCCCAGCAACTTGGAATTTCCATCTACACTCTAGGCCTCAGTTCTTTTCGAGCCCTTTTAGGGAGATCTTCAGATAAACCATCTTCTCCCATTCCTCCCGGCGTCATGGCACGGCCCATGCCCAGCCATCAGCCGCCAACTCCCGATGCCCAAACGGGCTGGGGAGCCGCCAGCGTAAATGTTTTGGACCTTATGCAGGAGCTAGTCAGCATAGCCGGGTCCTTGTTTATGGGCAATCCACTGGATCTGTATTCAGTTGGTACGGGAGGGAACTCTTTTTCGCCGGATGGGGCGGGGAAGTTGGAGGAAAGCATCGCCCAAATAGGCAGGGAGTTGCATAACCAATACTTGCTGACTTACCGACCCAATAACTTAGGGGATCCAGGATTCCATACGATCAATGTTTCGGTGGCATCTTCCAGCTTAAAAGTACGACACCGCCCTGGTTATATGTTCACAAAGCCTTTAGCGCAAAAGACATCCAAGCCAGAACAATCTTCCGGCGAGACAATATCTACAGCTCCGTCACCTTGAATTCACATCGAATAATCCATCGATTTCCGCTTAATCCTAGCCCTTCAATGTGGTATATTTTGCTGACAGCGCATTTGTTAGCAAATTATGTTGCCGTTCTGGTAGAAGCGGTGCAACACTCCCCCTCGCTATCCATGATTATCGAAGGTATGAGAACTGGTTATCTAGCCAGATAATTCCGGCGCAAAATTGCGTCGGCTAAAGTAGCAGGACATAACTTTATTGGTTGAATTATTTTTGTCCTATTGGTGGAAGGAACTTCGAATGACGAGTAAACTTCAGCACACTCTTCTCCGCGCAGCAGCTTTAACTGCATTACTATGTTCGGTTCATGTTGGGGCGTTCGCGCAACAACAATCCCCTGCGGGTCTGCCGGGCACGGCTGTTCCCGTAGCTCCTGTGCAATCTCGGGATGCTGGCAGCCAGATCGGCGCTGGATCAGAGCGACTCCGATTTTTGGTTAATGCGCCGAATGTATACGGGAAATGGGAGAGAGCTTCTATAACCGGCGCAGAGAGCTGTTGACCATCCGGCAAGAAAGAATATGGCTGCCTAGGAAACGTCTTTTCCAACCTCTTCTCTCTTTTGAGGGCAATCTGACTGCGAGCCGGAAGTTAGCACCGTTAATTCTGGCATGAAGTTACAACTCGTTGAGCAGCGCTCTTCCCAAAGCATCTGGCCAAAGGCAATCATCTATCCCGATAGCCATGGGGAGCAGGCCAAGAAGGGTCACCAGCGCCGGCATTAGGATAGAACCAGGCGCTCCGAGTCGCCTCACACTGCCGCTACCGCCCTCCCCAGTTGCATCCTTTTTCTGATCAATCTCTCCAAAAAGGACTTGACCTTGGAATCGGTTCCAGGGTTGATAATGGAAGCGTGGATCAGAAACCGTATCTTCGCTCTGGTGAGCTCGCCGCTGTGGCAGGAATCAGCCCGGATACGTTGCGCCATTATGAGCGTATGAAGTTGCTGGCAGTTCCTCGGCGTTCATGCGGCAACTACCGCCTGTATCCGCGCGAAGCCGTGGACCGGGTTCGATTGATCCGTCATGCGCTAGCTGTCGGCTTCTCGCTCCCGGAACTGGCGAAGATTCTGAAGGTCCGCGATGCGGGTGGGGCACCTTGCCGCCAAGTGAAGCGCTTACTCGAAGAGAAGCTGCTCACGATGGATGAACAAATTTGTGATTTAGTGGCAATGAGGAAACACTTGCGGACAGTCCTGGCAGATTGGGACGAACGGCTCGCTCACACATCGAAGGGCAAACCAGCCAGGCTGTTGGAGACGTTGGTCGTCCCTGCATACCGCTCAAAGCCTCGTAAACTGAAGGGAAAGACAATTTGCCAAGCGCAAAAGGAGTCCATATGAAATCGAAAACATTGATCGCATCGTTGTTTATCGCTGCATTGCCTCTGTTCGTCTTTCGAGTTGCGGCGCAGCACTCAGAGCATCCACAAGGGAGCATGATGTCCCCGGACATGATGCCTCAGCACCAGCAGATGATGTCTCAGCACCAAGAGCTGGGGGGATTGATTGATCAACTCAGCAGGAGTTTCGCCGAGCTGGAGAACGAGAAAGACTCCGCGGTCCTGAAGAGCAAGCTGGCAGAGCACGGCGCGTTGCTCAAACA
>MEKX01000161.1:0-2274 GCA_001767075.1 Acidobacteria bacterium RIFCSPLOWO2_12_FULL_54_10
TCTTCTGCGCTTTCCATTCGTCCGGCGGCGTTCAACCTCGGCGCAATTCGGAACCCCACATCCCAGGAACTTATGACCCTCCCTGCCAAACCAGCAGCATCCAGCAGCGCTTTCAATCCGGGGTGAGAGGGAAACTTCAGCTCATCCAGTCCAATTTTGGCGATGACCCGGTTTTCGCCAGTCAACGGCACGTTGTCCGCGATTGTGCCGATACAGACGAGCTTTAGAAAAGAGGGGATCAAACGTTTTGTGCGGGCTGCGTCATTGGGTTGTTTCTCTAGCAGCGCCTGCACCAGCTTGAAAGCCACTCCTACTCCCGAAAGATTCTTTTCCGGATACTCGCAGCCGGGTTGCTTCGGGTTCAGAACGGCATGGGCGTGGGGTATCGCTTCCGCGCCGCTTGCTTCTTTTTCCGGCAAATGGTGATCCGTGATGATGCAATCCACTCCTGCCTCGCGGGCGCGCTCCACCACGGCAAACGCCCGGATGCCCGTATCCACGCTGATGAGCAGCGAAAATCCATTTCGCGCCGCTTCTTCCACCACTTCCTCGCGCATTCCATACCCATCGCGAAAGCGGTCCGGGATAAAAGATTGCACGTTCGCCCCGATCATCTGGAGCGCGGTTTGGAGCACCACCACCGCCATGGCGCCGTCCACATCATAATCGCCATAGATAAGAACCTTCTCCCGCCGATCAATGGCTTGCGCGATGCGGCTGACTGCCGATTCCATTCCGCGCATCTGCCACGGACTGTGCAATTGATCGATGTGAGGATTCAGAAAACGATGAGCTATCTGCGGGTCGGAGATGCCGCGTTGCAACAATACGCTGGCAGTCAGCGGAGTAATCTTTAGCGCCTGCGCGAATGCCTGGGAGGTTTCCCTGGCTTTTTCAGAATTCCGATCCGGCATGAGCCAGCGCATTTTTATTTTGCTCGAAATATTTCCTTGGAGAGAATATCGAGCGGAACATCAATCTACCGTTCAATCTCTATTTCGGTTGCCCCGGCAGCTTTCTTGGCCACAGGATTTGCCTTTGCTTGATCCTCCATAAAATCGGAGAGGCTCAATTGCAGGTTCCCGGGGTTTGTGGAGTAAGCCAAGCCGGTTTCGTAATCTAACGTCCCATTGCGGATGAATGTCTCAATCACCTGGTCGAATTCCTGCATGCCATCCAGATCGCCGTCGCGCATGGCGTCCAGCAGCGACTTCCCTTCTGATTCCCCTTTTTCCACATATTCTCTGGTTCGCATTGTCGACACCAATATTTCGATCACTCCGGTACGCCCGCCTCCTTTTTTAGGCAGCAAGCGCTGGGATACGATGTAACGGAAAGCTTTGGAAAACCGCACCCGGATGGCGTGCTGATCGCTCAGCGGAAACACGCCGATGATGCGCTCTATGGTTCGCGATGCATCTACGGTGTGCAATGTCGAGAATACCAAGTGGCCGGTTTCCGCCGCTTCCAGAGCAATTTCTATAGTCTCCTTGTCGCGCATCTCGCCCACCAGAATCACTTTGGGCGCTTGCCGCAAGGCCGCCCGCAAGGCCAGCCCAAAGGTGGGAGTGTCGCTGTACAGTTCCCGCTGGTGGATGGTCGCTTTGCGGTGTGGGTGCAGAAACTCGATAGGATCTTCAATCGTCACAATGTGGATTGCTTTGTCTTGGTTGACTTTGTTTATTATCGCCGCTAGGGTGGATGATTTCCCGGAACCCGTGGGGCCGGTCACCAGCACGATTCCGTTCTTCAATTCAGCTATTTTGGCCAGTTGCGGCGGCAGTTTGTAGGTATCAAAATCCGGGATATCGGTCGGAATCACGCGCATGACAATGGCGTATGTGCTGCGTTGCTGGAAGACGTTGACGCGGAATCGGCACTTCCCGGGCAAGCTGTAGGAAATATCGCAGGAGCCTTCCGCTTTCAGTTTTTCTATCGCGATTTTATTTTTTCCGATCAGGTCGGCGGCGATCCGCGCCGTGTGATCCGCGGTTAGCTTAGGCAGCCCTTCGATCTTCACGCCCACCAGTTGTCCGCTCAATTCCACCTGCGGCGGGCGTCCGGGCGAAAAAATCAAATCGCTCACATTCCCGCCCATATTCAGCATGGCCGTAAGTATGGCATCAGTAATGGAGGAAGTGGTTGTTGGACTTGTTCCCGTGGTGGCTACCGTTGTAGCTGTTCCGGTTGGGTTTGGAGTGGTGCTCACGATTATCCTCCGAAAACTCTCACCCACGCGGATGAGCAATGGGTGCGAATCAATCTACGGCTGTG
>MEKX01000161.1:2282-18047 GCA_001767075.1 Acidobacteria bacterium RIFCSPLOWO2_12_FULL_54_10
CAGCTTCAGGCATGATCATGAATATCGAATGCCCAGTCTATCTCAATTGAACTCTCGGTTCCAAGCCTGTCAAGCGCAGCCTATTTTTTCTTCGCTTTGGCTGCTTTTTCAGCCTTGTACGCTTGCCAAAGCTGCCGGGGCATTTTCCAGAAAACCACCGCAGTCAGCCACGGACGGGCGACCAGGGCATAAACGCCTGCCGTCTGGGTTTTTCGGCTCAACGCTCGCCCCAGCTTCCTTGCTCTTTTTGGAGAACCGGTAACGGTCATCACCGGCGGCGCGATGTTCCAAATTAAAAATACCCACATCAGAGGGAACAGGATCAGTGTCAGCGGTGAAATGCTCCATTGTCGCGCGAAGGCGTAATAAATGAGCGTAATCACCACGCTCATCACCGCTCCCTGCGCCAGCGCTCCCAGCAGGATGCGGCCCCAGCGGACTAGCTCAAATTTCCGCAACAGCGCCCATTGCTCGGTCTGAGCCAGCTTTTTCTGCGCCGCTTTGATCTCATTCATCCGTTCCGGATCACCGGCCAACTTAGCTTTTTGGCGGCGGTTCTCAAGGCTCGCCATCTTTTCCAGAAACTCGATCAACACAGCCAGGTTCCCCTGGTCAAACGGAGGAATCTGCGGCGGTTCCATCACCAAGCGGTGCTGCGCCTGTGCTTGCTGGATCTGCTCCATCGTCGGATTTCGCTGTCTTTCTAAACGTGGCATGATTGTCGATTGTTGTGAGATTCCCCCGCGAAATTCAAGCAGGCCCGAACCTCAGCTATAGATTCTATCCTAACACCAGGATTTAGGAACTGCGCTGCGATTGATTCCAGCATCCTTCTTGCTCAAGGGATGAACCGGATGCGATGTTAGGGTATAGTAGTATCTCAGGCGTTGATCGATTCTTGCGCAAGCGGAAAAGAATAACGCTGTTTTTTCAATACCTGCATCGGAGATTATGGCAAAGCAACACTTAAAAAAAGAAAAGAACGCAACGGAAGATCTTAAAGAAGAAGGCATTGAGGTCTCGGGCACGGTGCTCGAGAAATTCCCCGGCGGCATGTTTAGCGTGGAGCTGGAAGGGAAAAAACAGGTGGTGCTGGCGCATTTGGCTGGCAGGCTGCGGAAAAACCGCATCCGCATTCTGCCCGGTGACCGGGTCACGCTGGAACTGTCTCCTTATGATTTGACTCGCGGACGCATTACTTACCGTTTCCGCTAAATAAAAACGGCCTTCTGGTTCACACCCGGGTGCCGTCTGTTGGTCTCCGGACAGGGAAGGTCAGGCGAACGTAAGCTGTGGATACTATTACGCACGGCATCGCCGGCGCGCTAGTCGCTAAATCATTCATTTCTAAACGCGAGGGTCGGCTCGTTACCTGGGCCGTCACCTTCGGCTCCGTTTTTCCCGATAGCGACGCCTTCGCCAATTTTTTTATCTCCGACCGCTTGGCCCGCCTGGAAGTTCACCGCGGCATCACCCATTCCCTGCTTGCCCTTCCCTTTTTCGCGCTTTTGCTGGGAGTTCTCACTTGCCTTGTGTTCCGCCGTCGAGGTTGGCCTCTTCTGTCGTTGTTCTATGGAATCGGCATCGCCCTGCACATTATGCTCGATGTCGTGACCTCCTTTGGAACCATGATCTGGCAACCGTGGAGCAATGTTCGAGTCGCTTGGGATTCTGTTTTTATCATCGATCTGACGCTCAGCACCATCGTGCTGCTTCCTCAGTTGCTTCCTTGGGTCTATGCCGAACCTCGCCGCATGATCCAGCGCGCTCTGCTGGTCTGGATGTTTTTCTCCGGCGTTTGGGCGGTCATATCTTTCATTGCGACCAGCGTTCAAATCGCATTTCCAGCTAGCTTCGTTGCGGTTGCTTCACTATCAATAGCGATATTGCTCTGTGCTCCCTTGGTTGGAAATCGAGGGTTTCGCTGGCCAGCCCGTTCCTATTGCAGAGCAGGCCTCGCAGCCTTCGGTTGCTATCTGGTGCTCTGCGCGCTGGCCCACCGCGCCGCATTAGCTCAAGTCGATGGCTTTATCCAAAAGGCCGGTCTAAAAGCCGAATACCGGGCTGCGCTGCCCGCTCCCCCTTCCTTGCTGTTCTGGTCTGGCCTGGTAAAAAGTTCCGACGGCATTTATCGTGTGCCTATACAACTGGGGTCTTCTGCTCCGCCCTCTTTTCACTTTTTTGCCCACGCCGGGGAGAACCAATATCTTCAAAATGCGGAGATGCTCGCGAGCGTCAAAACCTACCGCTGGTTCGCCCGTTTTCCCTGGGTCACTTACCGCCACATGGACGGTCTGCACATTGTCGATTACCAGGATATTCAATTCTTCGGCCCCTTCCGTGGAGAAAATTCTCCCTTCACATATCGCGTTTCTTTCGATGACTCAGGCCGCGTGGTCAGTTCCGCCTTGCTGGGTCCGTAGCCTTTCTCGCTCACTCTGCCCGATCCATGCCGTATCATATTTCCGTGGAACATCACCTTCACTTTGCGAACAGGCCCGTTTCTAAAACTGCTTCCTGCACCTGTTTTGCCTCGCTCGTTTTTTTCGTGCTGCTTTCTTCTCCAGCAATTGCCGGCGAAATCTCCGGCACGGTAATGAGCATTGACAACCTGCCGATTCCCGGCGCTCAAGTCACTGCGCGAAAACAAGGAGAGAACCTCATCCTGGCAGTTCAAACCCAAACCGACGGCCGCTACCGCATTCTAGGTGCAACCGAAGGCGTTTACTTATTGATTGTCGCCGGACCGGCCCATCAGCAGGAGATTCGCCGCAACATCGTCGTGGGATCGCCGGACGCTACCGTGAAAATGGATATTCGCATTCCTTTGACTCAAACCGAAAGAATTTCTCTTTCGAGTGAAGAAACGCCTCCTCCGTTCGCCTATCTTCCCGACCTCAGCGCCTTTCGCCGGCGCCTAACCTTGGAACCGCATGCTGATTCAGAAGTCCTGCGCGAATTTTCGCCGCACCTAAACACTTTTGGCGGCGAATTTGGCGCGCTGCTGAAAAACGATTCCGTCTTGCAACCGCAGCGAAAATTATCCCAGTGGCGGTCGTCCATTTCGGATGCTTTCCAATCCGGCGCCCTGAATGCCCGCTCTTTTTTCACCGTTGGTCCGCGTCCAGAGCAAGCGAACAATCAGTACAGCGTATCTGCTGGCGGCCCTTTGGCTGCTGAGAAATTCACCGTTTTCGCCCGCTTTGAAAGAACCTGGGGATCCTCGGAGGTCAACGCCAATGTGCTCGTTCCCCGATCCGCGGAACACTCTCCTCTTTCCACTGATCCGGAAAATAGAAAAGTTATCGCCGCTTTGCTCCAGTCTTACGGCGCCGGTCTTCCCAATCTTCCTCCCAGCGCGTACACCAGCCCGCAGCATCGCAATGCAAATGCCTCTCAAGATGTCGACAGCAAAGAGGGCTTGTTCCGCCTGGACTTCTCGCTCAGCGAGAGCCATTCCGCCGCCATGCGCTATTTCATCAGCGATTACGCGGAAACGCCTTTTCAGCTTGTCCTCGGTCAAAACCCGCTGGTCAACACGCGCCGCACAGGCTTCGATGCCTCTCTGGCCAGCAAATTCACTACCAGCCTAATTTCCAGAATTGGATTAAAATTCGACCGTTCCGCCGTGAATCTTTTGCCAACCCAGGAATTTTTGAAATTATTTTCCAGCGCAGGAATAAACGCTCCGGTTCCATTTGTCGATTTCCAGGCGGACTCGCTGCAAGACATCGGCCCAGGACACCAATATCCCCGGCGGCAAATCGCCAACCGTTTCCAGGCATCCTCCGATATTGCGTCGCGTGCAGGCCTGCACAATTTGAAATTCGGCTGGGCCACCACGCGCGTGCAGGTGAACGATCTGCAAAGCGATCACTCTCGCGGCACTTTGGTTTTCGCCGCCGACTTCGGCCGTTCCGAAACGGAAAACTTTCTCCTGGGCCAGCCTTCGTTGTGGATCGCTAGTTCCGGCAATCTTTACCGGGGGTTTCGCAATTGGGAGCATGTGCTTTACGCGGGTGACCAGATTTCTTTGAGCCGCGCATTAACATTAAATCTCGGTCTGCGCTATGAATTGGAATCCGTTCCCAATGAAGTCAATCATCTAACGCGCCAAGCCTACTCAGCCGATGTCACCAACGCCGCTCCTTCATTCGGCTTTGCGTGGAACCCTTCCGGCGGCGGGACGATCTTTCGCGGTGGTTACGGCATGTCTTACGGCACGATTTTCCCCGCCACCTCTCAGTTTTCCCGGTTTCAGCCGCCAGAGGTTTGTGTAAAGGAAATATACGCTCCCGACATGAAATCCATTTTGAATCCGACTGCTGCATCCGCAATCGCTCCTGCGCGTTGCGCTGTGCGCCGCTTGTCGCCAGACCTCGTTACGCCGTATTCCCACCAATATTCTTTCACCCTCGATCAGGACCTTCCCGGAACGTTTTCTCTGCGGCTCGCCTACGTTGGCTCCCGCTCGGTTCATTTGTTCTCGCAGGGCATCCGCAACCGCGCGCGACCTGTGCCGGGGTTTCCTCTCGCCACCGCCACCATCAACGAACGAAGACCCGATGCCAGGACCACCAGCGTCGCCGAGATCGAAAGCAACGGCAGGGCGTATTACGACTCCGCCCGCGTATCGCTCGAAAAAAAGTTAAGCCGCGGTCTGATCTTTCGCGCCGCTTACAAATGGAGCAAAAACATCGACATCGGCAGTGACTTTGCCAGCAGCGCATCGGGTTTGGAGAGTCCCTCTGCTCTGGGCGCTGCCTCCTCGGAAAATCTTCCTCGCACAGAAGACCTCAAAAGTTGGAGCTTGCTCGACGCTCCCCACAACCTGATTTTCAGCTACACCTATTCGCTGCCTCCCTTGGGTCCGCTCGGATGGCCTGCGCTGCTGCTGCGCGGCTGGGAGGTCTCTGGAACCGCGGTTTATCAATCCGGACTGCCTTTTTCCATTCTTTCCGGTGACGCGCCCGGCATCGGCAACGTGGATGGTGTTTTCTCGGACCGGCCCAATCTGCTCCAACCAACTCTCCTCGGTCGATCCGTGGACCATCCCGACGCCGCGCCTTCCCTTTTACCGCGTGCCGCCTTCAACACGCTTTTACCACCCTCGGGACGCGGCAATATCGGTTACAATGTGTTTCGAAAAGATGGCGTAAGCAATTGGAACCTTGCTCTGGGAAAAATTCTCCGGTTCCGGGGCGCGCGCGATATCACGGTTATGTTCCGCGCTGCCTTCCGTAATCTTCTGAATCATCCGCAGTTTGCTCGTCCAGGAGATAATCTGATGAGTCCGAGCTTCAGCCTGATTACGGACACAGCACAGCCTGGGCGCACGGTGGATATTTCGGTGCGGGCTGAATTCTAGAGCAGCATGCATCTTTTCTCGCGGAATCGTTCGTTGCCAGAATCCTCAAATCGGAGAATACGCTCATGAGTGAATCTATCAAAAAAATCGGCATTTTGACCGGCGGGGGCGATTGCCCGGGCTTGAACGCCGTCATTCGTGCCGTGGTCAAATCGGCTACGCTGATGCATGGCTGGCAAGTGGTCGGAATTCCCGATGGTTTTGACGGCCTGATCTGGCCGGAACGGCTTCGTCCGCTGGGCATCGAAGAGATTCGGGGCATTCTTCCTCGCGGCGGAACCATCCTGGGAACCTCGAATCGCGGGAATCCCTTTGCCTATCCTGTAAAGGAAAATGGCGTCACTGTCCTCAAAGACATGTCGCCGGTTTTGCTCGAGAATTTCAATAAAGTGGGGCTGGATGCTCTCGTCATCGTCGGCGGCGACGGCACGCAGAAAATTGGCCTGGAGCTTTGGCGGCAGGGCGTGCGCGTGGTGGGCGTTCCTAAAACCATTGACAACGACCTTTCCGCCACCGAAATCACTTTCGGTTTCGACACCGCGCTGCATACCGCCACCGAGGCCATCGACAAGCTGCACACCACGGCGGAAAGCCATCATCGCGTCATTCTGATGGAAGTCATGGGCCGCGATGCGGGATGGATTGCCCTGGAATCAGGCATCGCTGGCGGCGCCCATGTCATTCTCATCCCGGAGATTCCTTGCACCATCCAGAAAATCTGCGAGAAAATCGACGAACGGGCGCAGATCGGCAGTTTTTACAGCATCATTGTTGTTGCGGAAGGTTGCCAGTACATCGACGGCGCTTCCATCAGCGGTTCGGATCAAAATCGCCGCCAGACGCCGCGCAGCGGAGAAGTCGCTAATGCTATCGGCAGCATGATTGCTCGCAGCACGCAGAAGGAGACCCGCGTCACTGTGCTGGGCCATATCCAGCGCGGAGGCACCCCGTCCCCATTTGACCGCGTCCTCAGTTCCCGGTTCGGTGTGGCTGCCGTTGAACTGATCGCCCGTGGCCAGTTCGGTCATATGGTCTGCTTGCGTTGCGGCTCCATTGAATCCACTCCCATCGAAAAAGCCGTAGGGCAATTGAAAACCGTGGACCCCAATGGGGAAATGGTCCGCACGGCTCGCGCCTTGGGCATTTCATTTGGGAATTGATCCTTTTCCTGCTCCACAGAACACGTTTGGAGTTGGTACAATCTTTGTTCACTGGAAATCGCCAACAATTTGTCCGCGCTAAGTTTTTTGCGGCATTCAGAGGAGAAAATTTTGAAAGTACTGGTCATTGGCTCTGGCGGACGGGAACATGCTCTCGTTTGGAAACTCCGCCAAAGTCCTTCTGTCAAGCAGGTGCTCTGCCTGCCTGGCAACGGTGGCATTTCCCGCGAAGCGCAATGCGTTGCAGGCGATCTAAAAAAAATGGACCGTTTAGCGGAGCACATCGCCAGCATCGCTCCGGACTTGACGGTCGTGGGGCCGGAAGCCCCGCTCGCCTCCGGCCTTTCTGACACTCTCGCCTCCAAAGGCCTGCTCGTGGCTGGCCCTTCGCAAGCCGCAGCGCGTCTCGAAGGCAGCAAGATTTTCTCAAAACAGTTTATGCGCCGCCACGACATTCCTACGGCGGACTTCGTTGTCTGCGAGGATCGCGAAACCGCTCTGGCTGCCGCCCAGCGCTGGGGAGGTCCCGTGGTTCTCAAGGCCGACGGTCTGGCCGCCGGAAAAGGTGTCGTGGTTTGCTCGAATGCATCCGAATCGGAGCAGGCTATTGACGCTTTGCTCTCTGGTCGCCTTGTCGGTGATGCCGGGCGCCGGCTGGTCATCGAAGAGGCTCTCACCGGCGAGGAGGTTTCTTTCCAGGTGCTGACCGATGGAAATACCGTCCTTCCCCTGGCTCCCACGCAGGATCACAAAGCGGTCTGGGATGATGATCGCGGCCCGAACACCGGCGGCATGGGCGTTTACTGCGACGACGCCATACTCTCGAATGCGTTATCACAACGCATCATGAAGGAGATCGTGCATCCCACCCTCGACGGTTTGCGCAAGGAAGGCATCACCTATCGCGGCGTTTTGTATTGCGGCTTGATGATCACCAAAGACGGTCCGAAGGTTCTCGAATATAACGCCAGGTTCGGAGACCCGGAAACTCAGCCCTTGATGTTTCGCTTGCGCACCGATTTGGCCGAAACTCTCCTGGGCCTGGCGCGCGGCAATCTTAGTTCGCGCCCGCTGGAGTGGGTACCGGGAGCCAGCGTTTGCGTGGTGGCTTGCTCGGCTGGCTATCCTGGCAGTTACGAATCGGGCAAGATTATTTCCGGCATTGAGCAGGCCGAAGCGGCGGGCGCAAAAATCTTTCATGCCGGCACTACGAGCAATAACCATGATTTTCTCACTGCCGGTGGCCGCGTGCTGGGCATCACCGCGCGCGGAGAAACTCTCGCGGCGGCCACCCGGAACGCCTATCATGCGGTATCGTGCATTCATTTTGACGGCATGCATTACCGTCACGACATTGCTCAAAAAGGTTTGCGGCGCTCTCAGCCGTTGTGATATCAAACAATTCTGTTGCTAGTACGAATTTCGAATTCTCGCTAAAGGACTCGCACATATGCCTAAGAAAAAAACCGTCCCACCTCTTGTTGCCATCCTGATGGGCAGCGACTCGGATTTGCCCGTCATGTCGGAAACCGCTCATATGTTAAAAGAATTCGGCATTCCTTTTGAATTGGTAATCTCCAGCGCCCACCGCACTCCTGCTCGAACCGCCGAGTTCGCTCGCGCAGCCGCCGGTCGCGGCATCAAGGTCATCGTCGCCGGAGCCGGTGGCGCATTCCATCTCGCTGGCGTCATCGCCGCGGAAACCACCCTGCCGGTTATCGCCGTCCCTCTGGCCATTCCGCCGCTCAATGGTTTTGATTCCCTGCTGGCAGCCGTCCAGATGCCCTGCGGCGTTCCTGTGGGCACCATGGCCGTTGGCAAGGCCGGCGCCGTCAACGCCGGTATATTCTGCGCACAGATTCTCGCCACATCGGATGAGTCCCTGCGCCGTAAGCTGGAGAAGCATAAAAAGAAAATGGCCCAGAGCGTGATCGAAAAAAGTGAACGCGCCAAAAAAGAATTTCCGTCCTGACAGGCCACCACTGCCTTTTTCCGCGCATCCAACTGCGGTATAATGATTAAAGCGAATTTTCCGGGAGGGTATACAAGAATGACGAAGCTGCGCTATCTTGCCACTGCCTGCTTTCTGCTCATTCTCAGCGTCCATTTTTCCTTTGCCGCCGACCCCCAGAAAGACATTGAAAAGCGAGTCAACGAGTTTTACGAGGCTTTTTCCAAAGGCAACATGAAGACCGCTGAAAAATTTGTCCATCCCGAATCCATTCAAATGTTTCGCGCCCAAGCCCAGAGCGCCATCCTCAAATACCAGCTCCGTAAAATCGACATCACCCCGGATGGCAAGGAAGCCTTTATCACCATGGGCGTAGACAGCATGGTGCCCCTGCTCGGCAAGGTGATGACGCTCGATGCTCAAACCACTTGGCGCATCCACAAAGGGAAATGGTATCTTGCCCTCGGCGCGCCCCCGCCCATCCACGTTTTGAAAGCGCAGGAGCATCCGCCGGATAAAAAAGCCACCGAGCTTCAGTTTGAAAAAACCGCAATAGATTTTGGATGGAAACGCCAGGGCGATGTCGTTCAAGTCGAGTTTCCGTTTACGAACATTTCAGACCACGCCGTCACCGTCTCCGCAGCTCTTGTCTCCGACTGCAATTGCATCGAGGTCCAAGTAACCAAGCCCACCCTGGCCCCAGGCGAGAAATCTTCCGTCCTTTTCAGGGTAGCCAGTTCGCCATTTCTGCTCGATTACCACCAGGGAATCGGCATCAAAGTCGAACCAGGCGGCGGCATCTTGACCCTGGACGTTTTCGGCTTCCTGGCTCCTGCCGACCAAAACCCTCCAACTGAAAGTACGCCAGCCAGCCCCTAGTCCGGTTTCAGAGTAGAGGTGTAGCAATCCGCCCCGCAGGTAGCGCCAGCATCCCGCTGGCCCCCTCTGGCCCATTGATCCCCGCCAGGATGGCGGCGCTTCGTCAGGCCATCGTCTACACTTACCATGAAAATTCCCTAGCGGACATATCTTTGCACCCGCCGTTTCTGACGGTTCCCATAAACCATTTCGGTGCTAACATTTCCCGTTGATACGGAAATGCAATGACCCCTCGCGGCCTCATCTCCCCGACGCACAAAACCATTCGTTAGTATTACGAATCTCTCGACGCCCTCAACGATCAACACGTCTTCAGCAAGATGAACCTGCGGATCGCGTTTCAAGGGCTGCTGGCGGACACGGCGCGGCTGCATGGCTGGACGCTGATTCCGGAACTATCCGAAAAATCCTTTGTTGGACGTGTGCAGCCTGACGGCACCCTGCGCGACTCCAACGGCCTCCCGCGCGGCTACTGGGAGGCCAAGGATTGGACGCAGGCTATGATTTTCGTTTTGAGTGGACTTGGAAACTTTCGAGAAAGGACAGGGCATCAGTCCTTGTGCCGAACTCGCCAACAACCCGATCGCTGTTGACAAAAGATACTTGCACCTCGTAGCGGATGAACGCATGAGCCTGGCTACTTTCATCATAGTTTCTAAAGAAAGCAAGTGCCTCGTCTAAGCTCTTGTATTCCACTGGGGTCCCGTGAAGAGGAAGTATCCTAATCGTTTTCACGCTTCGTTCAACGGTTTGTCGTAAGCTGGCCACAAATCGTTCAAGTTCCAATTTGTTGAGGGCTACTAGGGCCTTAGCCACTTTTGATTTCTTTGCGCTGGAAAGACCTTTCCATGCAGCCATCCTCTGAGCGAATTCATTGTCTGGTGTGTCCTCGTCAAACGCCGCGTTGATTCCTACGGACTCGAATGCTCGTACAACACTTGAGTAAGGCAGATAAGCAACAGCAAATCCCAATGAACGCAACTGAGACAAGGCGCCCGTTGTAAAAACACCCGCGAGTACCGCACCGGCAAATGGTCGCTGCCTGCTGTATGTTTCCAGTAGTGGAATCAAGGCACCTTGAATTTCTTGAACCTTATTACGTGAGTGCTTTGTGTAACGTCGCCATGCCGTTTCAATGAACGCGATTGGAATGCCTATCTTGGATGGTGTTCCTCCCCTTTCCAAGACAAAATCTAAGTCATGCTTGTTTCCATTCAGATCGGTCCAACTCAGTTTATTTCCAGCGCGCGCGGAACGCTGCCCCTGTTTGTCGAAATATAGACCGTATTTTTGTGCAAATGACTTTAGAATCGGTGATAGTGTCGCCTCTAGCATATCGCCAATCATTTGACCGAATTGATGTGAAGGAGATTGAGCCATATCTACCCCTCGATCCAGAGGCGGCCCTCATGCAGTGGGACTCTGTGCTTACGATTCTTCCACTTTATATTTCTTTCTCTGGTTTTTTCAAATCGATAACTCCTAAACCCTGAGGAAATGGCTAACTCACCAAGCCATCTGTCAACTGGAATATGAACTCCATAAGGGGCCGAGTCACCAATTACAAAACACGCGAGGGCACCGGCTGCAGTAATTCGACGTAGAGTATCGAAAACTCTTGCCATATCCTTGAAATACGCGGCTACCATAGTATGGTAGGTCTTCTTGCCACCATGATGCTCTCTTTCCTCTTCTAATTTAGAACATGCAATTGTAAGTTCATTTCTAATCGGTGCAAGCAAAGAGTCGCTTATTAACTCCGTAGTCTGGCTGCTAATCCGCGAGACATGCTGACTACAAGAACGAATTAGGTGTTTGCGCACGGCATCCTGGAGATCACCCCAACTGCGAATTTCTCCTAGGAAGGTCATTTCGAGCCGTGTTGAATCAGCATAATCGTAGTTATTTGCGTAAGGAGGTGATGTTATCACTAACTGAGCCCAACCCGACGCGACTGAAGGACATTGTCTTGCGTCCTCCTGATAAATTATCGGGCGAGGGCCAGAGGGCAGTGATTGCCGAACTCGCATATCCTCCGTCATTTGACAGACCTTCAAATGAAAAGCTCGAAATGGGTCAAGCACCTTTGCTTTCTTCTTCGAGGGGAGCACGTATTGCCACTGAGCCGTCCCAACGGGCGAACACTGTCTCAGAATCGAAATGAGTGCAAGCCATGATAATTCCGAAGAGGCCGACCCATCCGACAGGTTGACGAGGGTTTCATGAAGGGCCCGGAGACGAATCAATATTTCTGCTGGATAGCACTTTTGCAGAAGTGGTGGCTCACATCTCTCCGCAACTGAACAATTGCTGGCGCGATCTAAAACTCGCTCGGCGAATAGTTTGAAGTCTGAATCCTTCGAATCCCATAAAAGTTTAGTCCGCGCAATCCGTGCAACGAGAGGATGGGCTTCAATACCTATGCTACAGGCTCCAGCAAACTGCGCCTCCAGTAAGACTGTGGCCGATCCAGCAAACGGATCGAGAATCCGACTGGCACCCTTCGACAATTGCGCGCTTATTAGTTCTCGGACCCATCTTGCCGAAAACCCAGCCGAATATCGAAACCATCGATGGACTGGTAGGGCCAGATTTTCTTGAAACGTGGAACTATTATCCGCCACCGGAATTTTCAAGCTTTCAATAGTGGTTTCAAATAGACTCAACTGCGGCATAATCCAAAGTACCATAACACCAGACTCCTCGAACTTCATAGGGCAAGTTGTGCCTCTTGAAGGATAAGACCTCGCTGATGCTCTCCGGCATTCCCGCCGAGGCGTTCGAGTATCGCCTGGGCAACCGCAGCGCGCTCGAATGGGTGATTGACCAATATCAATACACCAAGGACAAACGCTCCGGCATCGTCTCCGACCCGAACCGCGCCGATGACCCGGAGTACATCGTGCGGCTGGTGGGCCAGGTGATTCACGTCTCGCTCGAAACCACCAGTATCGTCAAATCCCTTCCGCCTCTCAACTGAGCCGCGTGCGTGAGCAAGCGGGCAGGTTTGGTAGCCACGGTGAGTGCTTTCCTCGCCGCAATGTCCTGAGCATCGTCGAAGGGTGGGACTTTTCTTTTTGGTCGTCATCCCGAGTGAGCGAAGCGACGAGGGATCTGCATTTCGCGTTTCGTCAGGGCACGGATTCATCCGTGCCAATCCAATGCTTTCATGCTTACTTCCTTACTGCCGTAGGCCGGAACGCAGCGCTAGCGAAGTGAAGCTGCTTTACTCGCGAGGCGACCATCGGGAGCTGAGCGCATGGCCGCCACGCAGTGGCCTGACTCCCGCACCGCGCTAGCCCTTTGCGCTATACTTCCTATTCCATTGGTACCTGCGAATTGTTGATCCTGCTTCGCTCGCCTGCTGCCTGACATGCCATCACTCGGAATTCTTCTCCTGGTAATCTTCGCAACCATAATCGGACTGGCAATCTTAGCTGCTGCCATCCAATCGTTGGCCGCTCTCGCCGACCGCAAGAAGCACCCGCCGCCGGGCCGCATGGTCAACCTTGGCACCCACAGCCTGCATCTCCATTCCAAAGGTGAGGGCAGCCCCGTGGTCATCTTGGATGCCGGCATGGCTTCAACGTCTCTGAGCTGGGCCTTCATCCAGGATGAGCTTGCTAAGTTCACTCACGTGTGCAGTTACGACCGCGCCGGCCTGGGCTGGAGCGAGCCGGGGCCTAAGCCCCGCACCACTGCCCAAATCCTCGCCGAGCTGCGCGCCCTGCTGCAAAAATCCGGCATCCCTCCGCCCTACGTGCTCGTGGGCCATTCTTTCGGAGCATTCACCGTGCGCCTGTTCGCCGCTCTTCACCCAAACGAAGTTGCCGGACTGGTTTTCATCGACGGCTTGCATCCCGCCGAATGGTTTCCTGCCAGTGAGCATCAGTTGCGCGGATTGTCTCGAGCGGTGCGCTCCGCGCGTCGCGGCGTCTGGCTAGCTGCGCTCGGCGTTCCTCGCGCCGTTTTGTACCTCGCGCGCATCGGCGGAGTGAATCTCGCCCGCAGGGCTGGCTTGCTGGCCAGCGGCGGAGCCTCCCGCCACGTGGAGAGTTTGTTTCTTCCGGTTAGCAAACTGCCCCGGCATCTCCTTGCGGTCATCTTCAGTTTCTGGTCCTTGCCGAAGACCTACCAGACTCTGGCCGATCAGTTGGAAGTCCTGCCCGAATGCGCCCGCCAGGTTGCTTCTGCCACCACCAGCTTCGGTGACCTGCCGCTCATCGCCTTGGTCGCCTCCAACTCCCGTCCGCCGCGTACGATGAGCACGGAGGAAGTCGCCCGCCTGTCCAGCCAAGGTACGCTCCACGTCGCCTCCGACAGCGGCCACTGGATTCAAATCGACCAGCCCTCGCTCGTCATCGACGCCATCCGCCACGTCGTCTCCGCCGCCCGCAACGCGTCTAGCACTTGACGAATCAAAACCTATTTTTTACGGAATTGCCAAACGGAATGTAACCGCCGCCGACCCATACCGCCAGCCGGAGCTGGTGGCAGCGATGGCTGCGGCCTGCGTGTCATACCCTTCCACTTCCAACCGAAACTCGCTGCCCGTATGGAACCGATAGGAAACCAGCACATACGCGCGCAGCGCCGGACTCCACGAGCCGAACACCGCGCCGTGTTCTTTAATGCGCTCCGCCCCGGCCCCAAAATCTAAAGCCACCAACGTCGCGTCACCCTCGAATTCCATGTACGATCCGAAATCCAGCGCGTGGATTTTATCCGGTGCGAAGTACCCTGCGCGGCTGGAATTCGTGTATCGAATCTGCGCGTAATTGGCGTTCACTTCCATCGCTGGCGTGATCCCCCAACCAACGCCACCACCCGCGATGCTCCGCGTATTCTTCTCGCCTCCGCCGCGAATCCATGATCCCCCGCCCACGCCGCGCAAACGCAGTTGACGCGTCACGGAAACCTCCGGGCGAAACCGCAATTCATTGCGGATGATCTGATTCGCCACCAGTAGCGGCGTCGAATCTAGCAACGTGCGCTGGAACTGGGCATCAAAGCGGCCCTTGTTTCCCGGCGCTGTGGCGCGCGCCCGCACCTGCGCCGTACCGATAAACTTCGCATCGCTCTGCGCGCCCGTCACCGGATGCTTGCCTGCATCAATGCGCACCGCGCCCGCCGCTGCATCCAGTTGGAACGCCGCACGCGGTCGCATGCGCGCTTTCACCGCGAACTCCGCGTAATTGCGGTCGTCAAAATCATCGGAGATGTTGGTGTGGCCTGCGCTCACTCCCAATCGCGCCGTGTCGCTCACCGCAATATCACCGCCCGCTTGCACCTTTAGCCGAAAGTTTCCATCCGAGTCCCCGCTGAATAGGAGCATCGGCTCAACCGTAGGGGCTGCCGCTCCGCGATAATATTCCATCTGTTCTTCGTTGGCCTGCCCTTCGTCCACTGATGCGGCGCGGTCGAAAGCCGTCCGCGCTCCTCGCGGACGCCCTGCGCGATTGCGCTCCCGTGCCAAATCTCTCCACGCTTCCGCATCCTCCTGGTGCGCCGCCAGCCAATTCTCATAGGCGCTGATCGCTTGGTCCGTTCTGCCCGAGCGTCCCAACACGCGCGCCTGCCCAACAACCGAATCCCTCTCATTGGGAGCGAGGCGCACAGCGTTCGAATAAAGTTCCAACGCCCGGTCGTACCTTTCTTGCCGCGCGAGGAAATCTCCCAGCGCCATGTACCCCCAGGCGTCGTCCGGCTCAAGGGCAATGTACCGCTCGTACAGCCCCTCCGATTCACTCGGTTCCCTCGGTTCTCTCGGTTCCAACAATTGAGCCAACCGGAACGTGGCGCGGCTATTATCCGCATCAACCGAGAGAACCGCACGAAACGATTGAACCGAGAGAACCGAATCTCCCGAGTCGTAGGCAGCCTCCGCTTTTTCCAAAAGCGACTTGATTTCCTCGTTATCTTCCGCCTGCAAACCGTGAGCCGCTTCTGCTGAAATCAGCAATGCCAAAACCAAAAACGTAACCCTGCCCAGCGACATCGCAACTCTCGGTGTCCTTTTCAATCGCAATTGCGCAGGCATTACAATAAACCTCAGAAGGTGCACCGAAATCCAGATCGCAGCAAGCGTAGCCAATGAGTATGCCAGCGCCGAGTAGCTCAGCAGCATTGGCAATTCCGGCGCACTCTGTGCGCTCGCCGTGGTCGTTGCGCTATTGAAAAATACGTATGTTCGTGAATACCGGATCGTCTCACTCAATAACCAAGCCGTTCCCCACATGCTGGAGAGTATTGCAGCAGCCATAGCTGTTTGCCGCTTTACGAGTGCGCGGCTGGCCGCGGTGCTCTGCCCATGCAGCGCATTCCACATTTCACGAAATGGCATGGCCAGCGCGGAGAGCAAATAAAATAAGCCGCCAATCCCGGCGCCTGGAATTCCCGCAGTCATT
>MEKX01000162.1 GCA_001767075.1 Acidobacteria bacterium RIFCSPLOWO2_12_FULL_54_10
CACCGGGGACATCGGTCTGCTCAAGATTACTTCCGAAAGCAGCATCTCCGCTGGCGTCCGCAGAATTGAAGCCGTAACCGGAGAAAAAACTCTGGAACAGTTCCAAGCAGTAACTTCTATGGTACTAGCCATGTCTGCCTCTCTGAAGACCTCGCCAGCGGAACTGGCGGCGATGGTCGAAAAGATGGCTGATTCGCAACGGCAAATGGAAAAGCAACTCGAAGCGGCCAAAATGAAAATCGCCCAGGCTCAGATCGCCGACGCCGATCAGCACGTCCGCCAAGTAAAGGACATCAAGGTTCTGGCGTTGCGTCTGGAGTCCCTAGAACGCAATAAAATGAGGACTTTAGCGGATGTTCTTCGACAAAAACTAAAATCCGGCGTCGTCGTGATCGGCTCCGTCACGGACGGCAAGGTCGCGCTCATCACCGCCATCACCTCCGACCTCACCAAGCGCCTCCACGCCGGTCGCATCGCCCAAGCCGTCGCCGAGCGTTTGGGGGGCACCGGAGGCGGCCGGCCGGACATCGCCGAAGCCGGTGGCAAGAACCCTGCCTTACTTGATACTACCCTCAATGATGTGTATGAGATCGTGGCTGGAATGCTATAATTACCGCGTTTCCCTGGTCTAGGGAGCAGCCTGCCTTGATTCCGATTTCCAGGGCGGGATGGGTTGGGTTTTCCTTGTTTTGAGGTTCTCCAGCCCATGACTTCCTTCGCCGAACGGAATTTCTGTCTATGGACTTGAGAGCATTCTACCGTTTCTTCACCCGGCATGAAAAATCCTTGTGGATTCTCGCCTGTGCTCTTGGCCTGCTTCCCTCCGCCTTGCTGGCCGAGGATCCCATCCGGGGATATGTCGAAAACGGCCGCGTGATTTTCACCAACGAAAGCCAGTCGTTCATTAAGAATGGCCGGGTCATCACCAGCACTTCTGACTTTGACTCGGGATTTTCCAGCCCTAATCCATTAGCCCCGTCGACCAATGCCGGCACGATCAATATTCACCGTTTGATCGAAGGCACTTCGCGCTTGCACGGCGTCGACCCTGAGCTGGTTCGGGCCATTGTGCAGGTGGAATCGAACTTCAACCCCAACGCTGTTTCTTATCGCGGCGCGATGGGCTTGATGCAACTCATCCCGGCCACGGCGGAAAGATTTGGCGTGCGCAACGCCTTCGATCCAGCGGCAAATCTGGATGCCGGAGTCCGCTACTTGAAGTATCTGATCCAATCCTTCAACGGGGATT
This sequence comes from Acidobacteria bacterium RIFCSPLOWO2_12_FULL_54_10, assembly GCA_001767075.1. GTDB lineage: Bacteria > Acidobacteriota > Terriglobia > 2-12-FULL-54-10 > 2-12-FULL-54-10 > 2-12-FULL-54-10. Next base: position 1,250 of record MEKX01000162.1, read on the forward strand.
TGAAATTAGCTTTGGCGGCGTACAACGCCGGGGAAAACACTGTTTCGCGGTTAGGCCGCGTGCCTCCCTATCCGGAAACGAGAAATTATATTCAGAAAATCGGCATGTTGTATCCCCTGGATGGCCCGCTTCGGACGAATTCATCCATCCAGCGTGTAGTCGATCGCAGAGGCGGGATTCTCTTCAGCAATACCGGAACGCCGTAAAGTTTTTTGGGCATTGGGATTCTGACGATGGCAAGCAGGTCTATTAAAATTCCTCCCGTTTTCAAAAGCATCCGCTTTCTGTTGCCTGCACTTTGCCTGCTATTGTCGCCCTCGGCTGGCTTCTCTGAAACCAGGTTGGAGCGTGCAAAAGCCTTCTACGAAATTGCGCTATCCAGCCACGAGCAATTAAAAGCAACGCCCATCGATCAGCAGACCCGCGAGCAGTTCCTGGCGGTCTCGGAAACCTATCGCCGCGTTTATTTCACCGACCCATCCTACGGCAATAACACGCTCTGCTTGATGGCCATCGGCGATCTGCGGCAGGAAATGGGCAGACGGTGGAATGTTCCCAAAGATTTAGAAGTGGCCGTTGCGGCCTACGAGTTCCTGGTCAAGGAATACCCTGGAAGTAAGTTTCGCAAAGAAGCATTAATGACGGCTGCGCTGATTTACCGCGAAGACCTCCGCCAGCAGGAAAAAGCGCTTGAGCAATATGAAAAATACCTCGAATCCTTTGGCAAATCCGCAGATGCTGATAAAGCTCGCCTCGCTAAGGATGAAATTCTGAATGAGCTGGCCGCGAGAAAGAAAGAGCTGGAAGTCAGCTCTCCTTCCCTGCCCGCCACGAATGGTTTAATCGCCTCCAACACCGGCAGCTTGGTCCGCATTTTGGATGTCCGCCATTGGGATTCTCCGGATTACGGCCGCGTCGTCATCGACATGGAAGACGAAGTCCAATACGAGATGGGAAGTTTGGAAAATCCCCCGCGCGTATACATAGACCTGCGCAATGCCAGGGCCAGTTCCAAATTAGTGAAGTCGCCAATTACCGTCGATTCGGATCTATTGAAAAGCATCCGCGTAGGACAATTCAAATCGGACACCTCGCGGATCGTGATGGACCTCAAGGGTCCTGCCGATTACACGTTGTTCGAGCTTCCCAATCCTCAACGTTTGGTCATCGATATCCGGGAAAAGTCGATAACAGAGACGGCTGCTGTGATTGCTCCCCCTGAAACACAACCTCAGCCGGCAAGTCTACCGAATTCTTCCGAACCTTCCGCATCTACCGCGTCTGTCGATTCTGCCTCTTCTTCCGCACGAACCGATGGAACCGAGAAAGCCGAGGGGAAAATCGCCGCCATTCCTTTGCAAAACCAGCCGGTTGTGGAGCCTCCTGCTCCTTCCGTCGCCGTCACCAGACCAGCGCAACGCAATAGCAACGGAGCACATTCCCTCACCCGAGCGCTCGGATTGAAAGTCGGCAGGATTATCCTCGATCCAGGCCACGGCGGCCACGACACCGGGGCCATCGGCCCCTCAGGCCTGCTGGAAAAAGAAGTTGTTCTCGATATCGCCAAACGTCTCGGCAAGCTGCTGGAAGAACGTCTGGGAAGCGAGGTCGTTCATACACGGATCGATGATACCTTCATTTCATTGGAGTCTCGTCCGGCCATGGCGAATGAGATGCACGCCGATCTCTTTGTTTCGATTCATATGAATTCCAGCGCTAATCCCAAAGCCAACGGCATTGAAACGTATTACCTCAACTTCACCACGGACCCTGAAGCTCTCGAAGTCGCTGCGCGGGAAAATGCTGTATCCAAGGAAAAGATTTCGCAATTGGAAGGCTTGGTGCAAAAGATCGCGATGTCTGAAAAAATTGACGAATCTCATGAGTTCGCCACGCACGTCCAGAAAGCGCTGGGACAAAGTCTCGCCGCAGGCAAGCGCCGCCGTCTGAATCGAGGCGTGAAAAAAGCTCCCTTTGTTGTTTTAGTCGGGGCCAACATGCCATCCATCCTGGCGGAGATTTCTTTCCTGAGCAATCCAGAAGAAGAAAAACAACTTCGCACGGATGAGCAAAGGCAGAAAATCGCTGAATCTCTTTTCGCAGGTGTGCTGAGTTATGCTGAAACTTTGGGCGGCGTAGAAGTTGCTAGCAGGGAAACAGCAGATACACCCTAATAGTTCTCATCGTTCTCATTCCACCCTCTGATCTGCCGCATGATATCATCCCCTCATGCAGGATTCTCTGAACAAAACCAGAACTCCTCAACTCTTCAGAAGCATTCTTGAGCAGATGGACCGGCCAGGTTGGAAAACGTTCCTTTCCTCTTTAATAGCACTCTCCACGGCATTTTTATTAGCTGTATATTCCAGCATATTCGCCCAAGAAGGCAGAGTTATAGCCACCGGAATTTGTGCATCCCTTGCATTATTGCTGGCTGGTTACGTTGCATTTACTGCTCTTCCCTTTCTAGCCCGCCGCACGCAACTCGAATGGCTCAGAGTCCGCATTGATTACAAGCTGACACGCGAGGGCATGTATTTCATTGGCTTCATACTCATCCTCGCAATTGCCGGTTTGAACACTGGAAACAATCTTTTGTATCTGATTCTATCCTCCCTGCTGGCGGCCATCCTTGTTTCGGGAGTGTTGTCGATGGCTGTACTCACCCGCGTGGATTTGGATGTGCAGCTCCCTGCTCACGTATTTGCCCGGCAACCTGCGAAAGCGCAAATCAGGCTGCGAAATCGCAAGAGGATATTGCCTTCTTTTTCGCTTTTATTATCCGGAGGCAGTCAAGTCGACGCTCCCAAAACAAAAAGAAGAAAATGGCGAAAAAAGAAGTCTTCGGAGACAGTGAAAGAAGATTCGATGATAAATCCCAGGCCCAACATTTTGCAGACACCACTTTATTTTCCTTTCTTGCGACACGGGGATTCTGTCAGCCGTGAAGTCGAATTGCGCTTCCCTCGCCGCGGGTTATATAGAGAAGATGGATTCTCCCTCAGCACACGATTTCCATTCGGGTTCCTGGAAAAGACGCTGCATTTGCCGGTGTCCCGTGATCTTTGGGTTTACCCGGCGGTGGAGCCAACCGACGAGTTCTATGAAATTTTGCCCACGATTTCAGGGGAACTCGAAAGTTACCAGCGTGGCCGCGGCCATGATCTTTACAGTATCCGGGACATGCTCCCCTCAGACAACGCCCGGCATATCGACTGGAAGTCCTCTGCGCGCACGGGAACGTGGAAGATCAGGGAGTTTACTCGGGAGGATGAGCGGCGCATCCAATTAATTCTCGATACAAGAATCGGGCCGCCTAATCCGCAAAGTTTAGAGCGCTTTGAGGCGGCAGTAGAATTTTGCGCAGCGCTTGCCTGGCATTTTTATGAGATCAATTCTCAAATGCAGTTTATTTGCGGTGGCTATCGAACTGAAATGAGCAGTGGCGAAGATTTAATCTACGAAATTCTTCGTCATTTGGCGGAAGTCCAGGCATCCTGGGAGCAACCTTCTGCTCCGCCTGCTGAATGGACCGAGGAAAAAGGTTTTCAGATCATTTGCACTGGAGCACCACAAGGGTCTGTTCCGACAGCGTTGTGGAATCGGGCCTATTTAGTCTTTTTTGACATGTTACAATCTCGGGAAACAGTGCTCCCCGAGCCTGCGCGTACACCCGTTTAGTTACCTAGATGACCAAATCAATCTGCGATTTAATGTGTAGCATTTCTAAGCGCTTCAACCAATGCTAATCTCTTATCCCATAATTAGATAAAGGGATACCTAACACTTCTAAACTCATTGCCCCCTAAGGATTTTTGTTGCCTACTCACTTCGTTTTAGCTAGATTAAGAAGTTTAGGGCCATGGAATTATTAGAAACACTACCGGCTGAATTAAACGGGCTATCGCCTCAGCGCGAGGCGGCATTTTTTTATGGTCTATTTCTCCGAGGCCACTCCCTGGAAAGCCTCCGAAAAGACATCGATGTCGACCCAGTTGTTGTTGCTCACTGGTACAGGCTTCGCAACCACGACCCTTGGTACCATGAAGCCATAGAAGTGATCCTGCCCTATCGTAAACGAGTTCTAGAGATTTTTGAATCCCTCATATCCACGGAACGGCATTCCTTCCATCGACAGTAAACCAACTGGCCTCAGGCTTTACGGGACTTTTGCGTTCTCCATTACTCAAATCTGCCTGTGCTATATTCGAGTTAAAGGACACACTTAACAATGCAGACATTGTTCGGGCCGCCGCCGGAATCTAAGCCCGGCCTTCTGGATCGGTTCAAGAAAGCGATGAAATCCACTCGGGAAACTCTGGTAACCCGGGTTGAAAATTTGGTTCAGGGCAAGAAGGAGATTGATGCCAGCGTATTAGAAGAGCTGGAGGAAATTCTTCTAGGGGCAGATGTAGGGATGACCACCACCCAGGAGGTTCTGGATGCCGTTCGCCTGCGTGTCAGCAGGGGACAAATGTCAAATTCGGAAGATTTGAAAGAAGTAATTAAGGCGGAGCTTCAGCGCATCCTTGAAAGCACGGAGAACCGAGAAATCTCCACTGCCAATCCACCGGTTGTGATACTGGTGGTAGGCGTCAATGGCACCGGCAAGACTACAACGATTGGTAAGTTGGCGCACCTGCTATCATCTCAGAACAAAAAGGTATTGCTTTGCGCGGGCGATACGTTTCGCGCCGCTGCCGCTGAACAACTGGGGATTTGGGGGGAGAGGACTGGATGTGAGGTCATTCACCAAAAGCCGGGTGCTGACCCCAGCGCAGTCCTATTTGACGCGCTTACGGCTGCCAAGTCGCGCAATTATGACTATGTAATAGCGGATACAGCAGGCCGTCTTCACACGAAGGTCAACCTCATGGCGGAGCTTGAGAAATTACGGCGCACGAGCGATCGAGTGATCCCAGGCTCTCCGCACGAAGTTCTCCTGGTCATGGATGCAACCACCGGGCAGAACGGGTTGCAGCAGGCACGATTATTCACCGAGCGTTCGGGCGTAACCGGTATTGTGCTGACAAAACTCGATGGCACTGCCAAGGGAGGTGTGGTGCTGGCGATAGCAAGGGAGTTAAAACTGCCCATTCGTTATGCAGGGATTGGAGAGCAGAAAGATGATCTGGTAGCCTTTGATGCCAATCGGTTCATCGAATCTTTATTCTCCTGAACTCGAACTCCGCAAACCTCCACATGACCGCTAAACGCGCAAACGATACCATGACCGCAATCACCGATCTTCAATGGATGCGCCGGGCTTTAGAACTGGCAAGCCAGGGAACCGCGCTGGCCTCGCCGAACCCATTGGTGGGAGCGGTGTTGGTGCGTGACAATCAGGAAATCGGTCAGGGATTCTACACGTTTGATGATAAAAAACATGCTGAAATTAAAGCGATTGAACAAGCTGGTCCTGTAGCGCGAGGGGCTGACCTTTTTATTAATCTTGAACCGTGTTGTCATACAGGCAGGACCGGACCTTGCACGGAGGCTATTTGGGCAGCCGGAGTGCGCCGCGTCGTCTCGGCCATGCCCGATCCCAATCCGCTGGTTTCAGGCCGCGGATTCGCTCAGCTTCGCAAAGCTGGCGTAGAAGTCGAGGTTGGATTGGAACAGGAATCGGCGGAGCGTTTGAATGAGAGCTTCGCAGTTCACATCCGCATGAGTCGGCCGTTGGTAACACTCAAGGCAGCAATGACTCTAGACGGCAAAATTGCAGCTTCTAAAGGCAACAGTGAGTGGATTACCAGCGACCAAGCTCGCTCCTACGTCCAACACCAACGCCATGAACAGGACGCAATCCTTACAGGCATTGGGACAGTCCTTGCGGACGACCCTTTGCTAACGGACAGGACCGGAAAACCACGGCGTCGGCCATTGCTACGAGTAGTTATGGATTCCCAGTTGCGCATACCGCTAGCAGCTAAACTTCTGCAAGAGGTTAATAATGATTTGTTGGTAGTCTGTTCAGCTACGGCTCCTTCAAATAAGCGAAAGGATTTAGAACAACGCGGCGCGCAGATTCTTGCCTTGAATGATGAAATTCGGCCTGCACTAAAGGATGCAATAGAGGAATTGGGACGGAGAGAAATAATCAGTCTGTTGATCGAAGGAGGTCTGGCTATCAACAGCGAAGCGCTACGTTCAGGTTTGGCCGACAAAGTTTTCTTGTATTATGCTCCTAAACTAATAGGCGGGATGCAGGCTTTGCCGTTGGCTGCTGATCTTGGGATTCAGTCAATGAAGGATGCCATCATGGTGCGGGGGATTCGTCATCATCAATTCGGTGAGGATTTTGCCATCGAAGGTTATCTGCGGAAAATTTACATTTGATGACTTCCACCTTTTGCTGTAACGCTTAAGGACGCCATAATGTTTACAGGAATTATTGAAGAAGTCGGCAAGGTTGCCCGCCTGATCCCTGGATCAAAACCTTCAGGCGGGGTCAGGATCGTGCTGCAAGCCAAGCAAGCCCTCACTGGCAAAGGAAAGCTCCGTGAAGGCGAAAGCATTTGCGTCAACGGCGTGTGCCTGACAGCGCGTGATATCAGAAGCACGACGTTTGCTGCGGATCTTTCTCCTGAGACACTCGAACGCAGCAGTTTGGGTTCCCTGCAACCCAAGTCACGCGTGAACCTCGAACGGGCCATGACCCTATCTTCACGTTTTGGCGGCCATATCGTGCAAGGGCATGTGGATGGCGTAGGGCGATTAGTAGCCCTGGACCCCTTGCCGGACGGCAATTATTGGTTGTCGGTTGATATTCCACCCGATATTGCACACTATGTCGTTTATAAAGGCTCGATAGCTCTCAATGGCATAAGCCTGACAGTGGCCAAATTAGATGGCAACCGAGCGGGCGTTGCTGTCATCCCATTTACATACGAGCAGACGAACCTGAGCGATTGTAAGCCGGGTGATCCAATCAATATCGAATGCGATGTACTGGCAAAATATGCAGAGCAGATGCTGATGCGATCCGGATCGGCTGCATCACTGAAACGCGAGACGGAAAAAAGATCGGCGATCAATTTGGAACGCCTGATCGAGGAGGGATTCTGATGACTGGCATACAATTTACTGCTCAGAAACGTCTTGGTAGCTGGCTTGCTGCCACGATTTTCGTTTTAACAGCTAGCGGGTGCGGAAGCTCGGCACAGCAGGCTGCCTCTGTGCAGGCCATCGAAAGCGGACCTTCGGAGCAAATATCGCTTCCTGCTCCGTTCGCTACTCCATCCGTACGCAACGCTTCCGACGTGATCGGCTGGCCTGCCGGTAGAATGCCCACCGCCCCTCCGGGATTTCAGGTAAACCTATTCGCAGAAGATTTGAATAATCCTCGTTGGATTTATGTGCTGCCAAATGCTGATGTGCTAGTGGCCGAAACCATACGGGAACGCATCGGTAGTTCTCGTTCCGGCAACAGAATTGTCTTGTTCCGAGATCGCGACAAGGACGGCAAGCCGGAATTGCGAGAGATTTTTCTTTCAGATTTGAATATGCCTTTTGGAATGCTGCTGCTGGGAGACTGGTTTTATGTGGCGAACACGGATTCTTTAGTTCGTTATCCCTACCAGGCAGGACAAACCCGCATTGCTGCTAAACCGGAAAAGATTTTGGACCTCCCAGCCGGAGGTCATTTCACACGCCATGTAGTGATAGACCCCGATCATTTGAAACTTTATGTAAGCGTCGGATCTCGGACGAATGTAGATGAAGAAGGTGTGGATGCTGAAGACCCGAGACGCGCTGCAATTCTCGAACTGAATCCAGATGGCTCCCAGATGCGTGTATTTGCTAGCGGTCTGCGGAATCCGGTTGGCATGGATTGGGAGCCAGAGACTAAAACCCTTTGGGCGGTTGTTAACGAGCGCGACGGTTTAGGCGATCAACTGGTTCCCGACTATTTGACAAGCGTCAAGGAAGGATCGTTCTACGGCTGGCCGTACTCCTACTACGGGCAGAATGAAGATCCAAGAAAGAAAGGTCAACGTCCAGATCTGGTCAGCATTGCCATCAAACCCGATTTCGCTTTAGGATCGCATGTGGCGCCATTGGGAATGACATTTTACACTGGCTCAACTTTTCCCAGCCGGTTCCATGGTGGAGCGTTCATCGGCATGCATGGCTCCTGGAACCGCTCGAAATTCGTCGGTTACAAAGTTGCCTTTGTGCCGTTTCAAAATGGCAAACCATCCGGCCCATTGGAGGATTTCCTAACAGGTTACATTGCCAATGAGAATGAGTCGGAAGTATTTGGCCGACCGGTGGGCGTCACAGTTTGGCATGACGGGTCTTTATTAGTGGCTGACGACGCTGGAAACAAGGTCTGGCGTGTTAGCGCGAGGATCGGCGATACTCGATAATCCCGCTTGAATATATAATTACTTTAACTCCCACAACCGCAGGCCCGGACCAGGAAATAATACGAGCGATGTTGCATTAGCAAGTTCCGTATCCTTCCCCGTTAACACATACTTTACCGCTGGATTAGGCGAATCAGGAGACCAATCGGGTATTGCCTGGTTCAAATAATAATTCACTTGGAAGTGGTAATTTCTTTCTACTTGGAAAACGCCTAGAGCGAATGGATCGACACCAATTTCTTCCATGCGTATTGCAACTCGGCGCGCAGATGCCACTCGATCTATTGATGGTGATAGAAAAGTTGTAATGATCGAGAGAGAAAGCACAACTCCAAATAGTATTGCCACAGCTCCTTCCAGCAATTTACCTCTTATTAGCAATCCCAAACTCAACACCACAATCGCCAAGAGCGCCAGCCAGAGCGCTACCGGGACTTCACCATGCCATATTTGATTCCAAACCGTACGGCTATTCCATTCAGCGATCGTGCTGCTCAGACCGCTAGTTAGAGAACTGCTGATTATTGGTTGGATCACGGGCACAAATAATAGCAACAGCGCTGATATCCCAACCAACCAGAGCGCCAGTTTGCTTGTTGCGTGGGTTGTTGTTTGCTTTCTTTCAGGTGAAGCGGCCTCTGGAGAACCCACAGTCGAACCTGCTGTCATTCTAAGAGCAATCCATAGTGTTAAGGGAGGCATGATGGGGAGCAAATAACCTGGCAATTTGTTTTGTACTACGGAGAAAAATATAAATGGCAAAGTGACCCAATAAAAAATAAATGCAAGCTTACGATCCCGCAATAATTCTCTGAAGCGAACTTGGGTAACACCTGTCAAAAGCAACAAAATCAATGCGGACCACGGGAAAAGCCCCGCGACAAGCACAGGGAAGTAGAACCACAACGGCTGCGGATGTCCCACGGCGGCTGATACAGCACGCAGCAGATGATGTTCGATGATGAATTCTTTAAAAAAAGGGTACCCATTCTGAATGTAGCAAAGCACATACCATGGAAGCGCAATGGCAAAGAACGCTAAAATGGCCGGCGTCCACAGCATTTTACGAATCATCTTCCAATCCCGGAAATTCACGATGTAGGCTAATGAAATTAGGGCTGCTAATGCAACGCCCACAAATCCCTTGGCCAAAGTCGATACTCCAAGCAGTCCATAGAAGCCCCACAAAGCTCGCTGGTCCTCATCCCAAAACCACTTGGCAAGCAGCATCAGCGCCCCGCACAGAGTCGTTGATAACAACATGTCCATGGACGCGGCTCTGGCTAATGCAATCCATGCAACCGTGGTGGAAAGCACAATGCAGCTCAGCAAAGCAGTCTTTCGCGGGAAATATCGCCGTAAGAATAGAAACCAGAAAAATAGAAATAATGTAGCGGAAATAGCCGAAGGCAGGCGGGCAGTCATCTCATCAAACCCCACGTGAAAGGATAGCGCAGCGAGCCAATAGTAGAGGGGTGGTTTTTCGAACCAGGGCTCTCCAAACAATTTCGGCGTGACAAAATCTCCGGAAAGATGCATGCTGCGCGCTATGGCCACGTAGCGCGGTTCATCTGGTCCCAACAAACCTATTTTTCCCAAACCTGAGAAGTAGAGAATAAATACGATTAAACCCAGCAAAATCGGATAAAAAACTCTGCGTGGCCCAGTCTTAACGCTATATTCGTGAATATTTCTCGAACTGGAAGCGATAGAAGTCATCGCGGTGACATATTCCGCGTCATGGGAAAGTAATGATGATCCTGCAAGTCAATTGAATACATTTAATCTGCTCGCATACAAATCAGCCGATTTTGACCGGCGATAGTGAGCGGTGATTAGGCAGCATATTCCGCGATTTTAGTCCATCCAGAATCTTCTGATGAATCCCGCCAAACGATCCATTCGACATGACGACAATTACGTCTCCAGATTGCAAAAGGGGGAGAAGATACTGCGTAATGTCATCTGCGCTGCTTCCGAGCTCCGTTGGAATGCCTAACGACCGTAGCCCTGAAACGACTCGGGCTGGCTCCAGCCGTTCCGCCTCTGGAATTTTATCTTTTCGATAAACATCCGCTAGTACCACATGGTCCGCAAGAGCGAGCGCTTGCACTAATTCCTTTTCGAAAATATTCCGGCGCAGTGTATTGGACCGCGGCTCCAGCAAAGCCCATATGCGGCTTGAAGGGAATCGCTTTCGGGCAGCGCGCAGGGTCTCACGTACCGCCGTTGGGTGATGGGCAAAATCGTCGA
>MEKX01000163.1:0-9094 GCA_001767075.1 Acidobacteria bacterium RIFCSPLOWO2_12_FULL_54_10
AGCCCTCAGTAGCAGAAACACAGAAACCATTTCCAAAGAAGTGGCAGTCGTTCCCGAATCCGCAGGAACAATGGAAGCGCCGCCCCAATATTTAACCAGCGAACCGATTGCTAAAAGGTAGGCGCAAAAGATGAACAAATAAACGGGTCCGGCAAACAACGCCGCTGACTCCCGAACCCCCCGTAAATTCGCCCACATGATTAGGAAAATGCCGATTAAGCAGAGAAGCACGCGATGCGAGTAAAGGTCTGGGACTGCGGAAGTAATTGCCGCCACTCCGGCAGCTACGCTCACGGCTACCGTCAAAACGTAGTCGATCAACAGTGCAGCTGCCGCTACCAGGCCGGAATAAACGCCAAGATTTTCCTTGGCTACCGTGTACGCTCCCCCACCCATTGGATAAGCATGGAGCGTCTGACTGTAAGAAGTGATTACAATCCATAACAAAGCGACAATTAGAATTGCAGCGGGTATGGTCAGGTAAAGTGCTGCTGCTCCGACCGTAGTCAAAGCGAGCAGCATTTCTTCCGTAGCATACGCTGCCGAGGACAGATTGTCGGATGCGAAAACCGTGAGAGCGGCTGGTTTTGATAATTTGTGTTCGCCGGCTTCTGCCGTATCTATCGGACGGCCAACTAAGAGTTGTTTAAGTCCCATCTGGCGTCGGGTATTCCCATTCGAAGTCGATTGCTGAATACGATGGACAAATCATGGCGCTTGCGCGCGCCCGGCTGGCGTAGCGCTGTTTGTTTGAGGGAGATTCGGAGGAGATGTATTTTCCGCCATATCTGGTGATGAGCTTTTAATGAAATCATCGCTGACTTCATGAAGAATGATGAGGACTTCTTCCAGACGATTCAACCGGGCTGTAGGCTTTACTTCAATATCCCAAAAATTTGTTGCTTTATTTGCTAAAGTTATCTCCCCAGCGGGCAGTCCCTTCGGAAAAATCCCATCTTCGCCTGAGGTAATGACTTTCTCGCCTACCTTTGGCTCCTCGCCCAGCGGTACATATGCCAGATATCCAGTTGATTCATTGGCGCCCTTCAAGATGCCATGCGATCGGGAATTTTCCAGCAGTACCGCTACTCCGCTTTTTGCATCAGTGATGAGCTGAATTTGCGAAGTGCTAGGAAATACGTGCAAAACTTTGCCGACGACCCCGTCTGGAATAATCACGGGCTGGTCTAGCCGCAGTCCGTCATTTGCTCCCTTATCGATTAAAATAAGACGCGACGTATCGCTTGCAGTCGATCCGATGACTTGCGCGACGATCATCTGGGAGGATAACCCTCGCTGGAAATCATGAAATCCCTGTAAACGGCGAGCCTGCTGCACCTCATTTTCTAAACGCTGGTTTGCAAGCTTCAACTCGTTCAATTCTTGGAACAATTCCACATTCTCGCGTCTGGCGCCTCTCAAATCTATATAACCAGTCCACATTCCTTCTGCTGCGGATGTGATCGCTTGAAAGCTGCGTTGCAGCGGGGTGATGACGAGTATCGTAGCGTATCGGAATATTGCAGCATCTTGATTCTGACGTGCCTGGTAAACCAGGAGCGTCAATTGGGCGAACAAGACCGCTACCAGAATCGCCAAATTACGGTGTTTATAAATCAATGCTAGTACTCCACTCGCACATTTGCTAACGCTTTACCGTTGCCGCTGGATTCTTATCCTTAATCCAGAGAAACTTTGCGCAGCAGTTTAAAATCGCTCAGAAGCTTTCCTGTTCCCAGCACAACTGAGGTCAACGGATCATCGCCGATAGAAACCGGAAGCCCGGTTTCTTCCCTAATCCTTCTATCTAAATTCCTGAGCAACGCACCTCCGCCTGTCAGCACGATTCCCCGATCGCTGATGTCGGCAGACAATTCTGGCGGAGTCCTTTCCAGCGCCACTCGTATGGCATTAACAATTGTGTCTACACACTCTGCCAGTGCTTCCCGGATTTCCTCATCCACTACCGTAATCGTTTTAGGAATTCCTTCAATTAGATCCCGTCCTTTTACTTCCATGCTGAGGGGTTTGTCTAATGAGAACGCTGATCCAATTTCCATTTTGATTTGCTCGGCGGTGCGCTCGCCGACCAGGAGGTTAAATTTGCGCTTCAAATAATGCATGATGGCATCGTCCATTTCATTTCCAGCCACACGCACGGATCGTGAATACACAATTCCGGAGAGTGATATAACGGCTATGTCCGTTGTCCCTCCGCCAATATCCACAATCATGTTGCCGGAAGGCTCCGTGATCGGAAGCCCTGCACCAATGGCTGCCATCATTGCCTGCTCCACTAGATGCACTTCGCTGGCTTTTGCCCGGTACGCCGAATCCTGCACCGCCCTTTTTTCGACTGGAGTAATCTCAGAAGGAACTCCAATCACGATCCTAGGGCGCACGAGCATCTTGCGGTTATGCGCTTTATGGATGAAATACTCCAGCATCCTCTCGGTGACTTTAAAATCCGCTATTACACCATCCCGCATGGGCCGTACTGCCACGATGTTGCCTGGAGTCCTTCCCAGCATTTCCTTGGCTTCTTTGCCGACAGCTTCCACTTCATTGGTATTCTTGTTGATTGCAACAATGGAAGGCTCGTTGACTACAATGCCTTTATTGCGAGCAAATACTAAAGTGTTGGCGGTTCCGAGATCAATTGCTAAATCACGGGAGAATAGACTGAAAAATGAATTCACGGTACTGCTGACCTTCCTTTATTCCTTCTGTAGTTGCGCTAGCTGTAATTCCAGCAGCCTGGACAAAGTTACTCAACAACAATCGTCTTACGGAGTGTTGCGACCTTCCCTTGCCTATTTTGAGCTGTAATAGTAATTAAATTTTGGCCAGAGTTCGGAAGAGGCGGTGTGAAATGCTTAAAGGAACCATCCGGCGCCACATTAAAGACCTGCTGATTATTCACCATGACTGTTGCACCTGGTTCGGTTCGACCGATCACTTCGATGACCTTTCCATGCTGCACATAACGCTCTGCCACAAGGAGTAATTCGCCTTCATTCTCTTGGCGAACGACGGAAAACTGGTTCGGTTCACTCTCCTGGCTTTCTTTCCGTTTGGTGTCTACAGAAGAGACCGACCAATAATAATCACCGGGGACTAATGAGGGTATACGCACCGACGTAGTCTGCATGCGCCTGTCAAGCAGAACAGTTGCAAAAATAGGAGAACGGGATATTAGCAGCCGGTAGCTATCCGCATTGGACACTGGCGACCATGTAAACTCCACCTCTGCGCCCTTGTCGTCTCTCACCGCGACAGGAGCCATGTTAGGAGGGGTTAAGAGCAGCGGGGGAGCAACGATTTTCCTTTTTTCCGTAGGACTGCCTGGACCAGCAAAGGTAGCTCTTTCATACTCAGCTAAATCCACCTGCTCATCACCACGGCGCAACTGCGCATTGCCTCGAGAAACGGTTATCTGGCGAGTGTTGGATTCCGGATTGTTGCTCACCAACGCGCGGCTCTGGCGGTTGATTTGAGCTTCCGCATCAGCAAAAAGCACCACGGATTCCCCGGCATCTGGCGATGTTGAAAGGTCCACTTCCCCTGACGTTACCTGGACGGCCACTCTTGACGCTGTATGATCTTCAGGAACAGCATTTTCTTCAATCACGATCAGTGTGTCTGGCTTAACTACATAGAGAGTGCCGTCAGCAAAAGCCACTCTGGCGACACCGTCTTTGGAAGTCTGAATCATGTCTCCTTTATCCAGACTGATGGTAAAATCCGCAGCCACCCAGCCTACCTCGCGGGCTTTGCGGACCCTCACACCTCCATCAATGTTCGTGAATCGCGCCTGTCTGCCACTGCCAGACGACTCCACGCTCTGATCGCCGCCTCGATTAAACACAAAATTAAATAAGGTAGTGCGCCATTGTGGGAAAATTACCAAAAGGATTGTTGTAACTATAAGAATTGACGAGATGGACCAAATGATAACCGAGCGGTACTTAACGGTATGCCAGCGAATCAGTTGTTCGCCATTATTTCCCCGGTCTTCTTTGGGGGTCAGTGCATCCGGTAATTCTGGCATCGTCATAGGCTAACTAATTGGTCTTTCTACAGATTGCACGACATCTAGGAATTATACAACCAATGCTTCAACCTATTACAAATACTATCCCATGTGTAACGTTTCCACTTTAGTTACCTTGACAATCACTCTAATTTATTCTTCTGCAATGCGCTTAAATGCAATAAGTTAGGGTAGTTATTGATCGGCAGAATAGTTTCCCTTAGAATAACTTGGGTCCAGACCTTCCCATGCCACTTTTAGAAGTCGACAATTTGCAAAAAAAATATGGCGACTTTGTCGCAGTTAAAGGGCTTTCTTTTTCTGTTGAAAAAGAAGAAATATTTGGTTTCCTCGGCCCGAACGGCGCTGGCAAGACCACAACCATCTTAATGCTAGCCACTTTACTGAAGCCGTCAGGAGGAGGCGCCCGTATCTCAGGTCATGATGTAGTGCTTGAGCCGGGGCGTGTGCGGTCTGTTGTTGGATATGTTTCACAAGAAATTGCGGTGGACGAATTCTTAACTGCGCGTGAGAATCTTTGGCTGCATGGAAAGCTGAATCACGTGTCCTCCAAAGAGCTAATTCATCGTATCGATGAGGCATCACACATGGTCGGCCTCGATGGACGTCTCGATGACCTGGTCGGCACCTATTCCGGTGGCATGCGTAAACGGCTTGATTTAGCCGAAGGGCTGCTTCATCGGCCACAGTTGATCTTCCTGGATGAGCCTACTCTCGGGCTTGATATACAAACACGGCGGCGGATATGGGATTACATCCGAAAGTTGCGCGATGAAGGGTTGACCGTATTTTTGACCACTCACTACATGGAAGAAGCGGATCAGTTATGTGACCGCGTGGCCATCATCGACCAGGGTGAACTAAAAGTACTCGACGCCCCTCAAAATCTGAAAGCAGAGATGGGCGGTGATGTCATCACTGTGGGGCTTTCTGATCCCTCAGAAACCGTTACTCGACGTGCACAAGAGGTATTCTCCCGGCTGGAGTGGATCAGCCGCACGGAATTGCATCTCCAGGGCGTAATCTTGATTTCAAGAAATAGCGATGCCACACTGCCCCGCCTGATGCAGATTGCCGCTGAAAATGACTTGGAAATCATTTCCATAACCTTGAAGCATCCTTCCCTGGATGATGTTTTTTTAGCTCACACAGGCCATGACTTGCGTCAAGAAGATGGCGGAGCCGATGCCTTCCGTCGTCTGAAGCGAGGCGTTCGCCAAGCGCGCAGGTAGGCAGGATTGCATGAAATATTTTCTACACGATTGCTGGTACGTATGCTGGAGAGAACTCCTGCACTTTCTTCGATCCAAGGTCAGTGTTCTTGCATCGATCTTCCAGCCGCTAGTCTGGCTCCTGCTGGTTGGCAATATATTCCAAGGCACTAAAGCATTGCCCGGATTTCCTGCTGCCAGCTACGTGGATTTTATGACCCCTGGCGTGCTGGTCATGGTTTCCTTGTTTTCAGGTTCCATGGCTGGCATGACCGTTATCTGGGACCGGCGAGTCGCATTTCTCAGCAAGCTGCTGGCACTGCCTATCTCTCGCGCTTCCATTGTTGTTGGTAAGATGCTTTCGGTAGCCATCCGCACTTCCTTGCAGATATTGATTGTCCTCGGTGTCGCTATGGCAATGGGAGTTCGCTCTGCTACAGGTATTATGGGCATACCGGTTCTTCTGCTCATCGCCGTATTATTAACCTTCGCATTTTCTGGGGTATCTATAACGGTCGGCGCACTGGTCAAACAGCCGGAGACGTTCTGGGCCGTAGTCAATTTTATGACCGCTCCGATGCTGTTCATGAGCAGTGCGTTGTTTCCTTTAGAACTTGTCCCGAACTGGCTGAGGGCTATAGCGTTACTTAACCCTGTTACCCATGCTATCAATCCCATCCGCACCCTGATGCTTGTTGGTTGGGATTGGCAGTCAGTAATCGGCGGTTTAACGGTTGTGATTATTTTCTCTGTTATTGTGGCAGGTATATCGACTTATATTTTTGTCAGGCGAGTCGATATGTCTACATTATGAGAAATTTTAGAATCTGTTGAATCACAATGCAATTGCTTAATTTGGGACATTGATTATTAGAAGACTTTCTATCAGAACAACAACTTCATAAACTCATGTTAGGATGTTAGCCGAAACAAGAGTCCTGCAAATGATCGATAAAAACCAATTAAAAACGCGCGGCTTGGATTTTGGACGTGCTTTGCAGCGAGCCTACAAGATAGCGCTGCTTTATACGGCTGAACACTCAGGATCGGAGGCGCCCATCCAGCAAGCTTTCCTTTCTCTGGAGAATATGCTCAAACTGTCCCCGCAGTTTACCTTTGGCTTTTACAATCAACGGGTTTTGCTGAACGACCTTCTGACAGCAGACACTTCCGTCGCTCCATTGCAAGCGGAGTTTTCCAAGCGACGTATAGCAGCGGCCAGTTTCTTTTCCGGAATTTCAGTCCGCGAATTTCGCAGAGGGATTAGCATTCTGGCAACGAAACCAGATGTCATTGAGCAAGCCGGTGGAATTGAATTGTTTCTCAAGAAAAACCCTATAGAGGGAATGCGCATTCTTGCGGATGAAAAGAAGCCGGACAAGGACGAGGATTCTGTGCTCGGCATGGACCTGCAATCTTACCTTGTAGCTCAGTCTGTTCTGGACCCGCTAGGAGGATCTCTCGGCTCCGGTCTGGATAGCTTGCTGTCATCCTCTGGTTTACAAAGACCGCAGAGTTTCGGCGGCTCACCTGGAGAAATCATGGCGCTGGCTAGCCAAGCCGCTCAGACCGCCTGGGGTGATCCAGCCGTGAATCCTTTGGATCCTGTCAAGTCTCTGACCCGTTTGCTGGAGGAATTTACTCCTGACTTTTTATTTCCCGCCATGTCGAGCGCACAGCAAACCAGGTACCGAGGACTTCCGACTAATGAAATTGCGACTGAATTGTCTGAAGATATCGCTATTCAATGGGTAGGAAACAGGTTGACCGAAACATTTCAAGCAACCGGCAGCACCGAGACAGTGGAACCTTCGGTCGTCCGCGTCCTAGGTCGTTCCTTGCGAGCAACGCAGGTGGCGCAAAGGTTCTTGCGAAAATTGGGAAAGTTGGCAGAAGAAGGTAAATTGCCGCCGGAGATCATCGAACGCGTCAAACAAGATTTGTTGTGGTCTGGAATGTCATTGGAGGATCAGCACAAGCAAATTCTCGCAACAAATCAGTTTACAGATCGCGAATTCAGACATTTGTTGGAATATATTGAAGAAACCGGCAAAGGAGGCAATATTGAGAGTGCTACGGAGGCAGCGGGGCATTTTCTTGAAGTTACCCTCACGGGCGAGCTCCAATACCGGCTCGTTGGCTTGAACCGCGTACCCATACTGTCGGATCTCTTTGATGCTCTTCATGCACTTTCTTTTGCCCGTTTGGTGGCCAGCCGTTTGAGTAAGGAATTGCAGAATGAAGCCGGACACGACGATGAAATACATCAAGCGATTGCCGGAGTTCTCAGCCGTACAGCCCGTTCCGCTTCAATGTATGAGGATTTTTCCTCCTGCTTGAAAATAGGCGCTTACCTTCAGGACGTGCATCAAAAAGATCCTCCAAGTCACATGGAATGCTGCCACCCAGCCTTGGAAAATCTCGTTTCGCCAAGTGCTGCTGAACGATTAATAGAAATTGTTATGCAAAAACACATTGACACTCAGCAAGGCCGGGTAGTGGCCTCGTTGCTTCGCCTGGGCGGTACAGCTTCAGCCGAAGCAGTACTGAAACGCTTGGAACAAGAAACAGAAGCAACAGCTCGAACTAAATTGTTGCGTATCGCAGGCCAGCTTGGACCCAGTGCGTTTGCTGCAGTCCGAACGCGACTTAATGATGAACGCTGGTTTGTCGTTCGCAATGCTTGCAACATATTAAACGCATTGAATGATCCGGATATCGCTACTGCTTTAGAAACAACACTCAATCATTCTGATCCTCGGGTTCAACAAGCCGCGGTAGTAGCCATCATCCGTAGCAAAGATCCCAAACGAGGCGAGGTTTTAGCGCGCTGCCTTCCTAAGTTGCCGCCTCAATCACAAGAAGCCGTGCTGAATGAAATGATTGTAATGAAAGACCAGGCGACCATTGCGCCCATCGAAGAATTTCTGCTGAGCACAACTTCTACAAAAGGAGGAATATGCGATCTAGCTGCCATGGTTCTATGCAGCATCGGAACCGATTTTGCCATTGATAAGCTTGCTCGGATCCTTCGAGATACTACTCGATCTCCTGCAATGCGCAAATCAGTTTTTCAAGTATTGATGAAATCTACGAATCCATTAGCTCAAAACCGATTAACGGAGCTTGCAGCACTTCTTCCCAAGGATTCTCTATTCGATGCGATCCGCAAGTCCTCAGGTAAAAAAACTTAGAAAGAAAAGAAAAACAATCCCCTGCCTTCTCTTCTATTTCACCCGGCCAATTTCGCCGCAATAAATCTATCATTGAGCGTTTGATATAATAACCGCTGAAACCATAATAAGAATGTGATCCGTCTATTCTTGATGTAATATGATGGATTGTCTTGTGGGCACGTAGCTCAATTGGCAGAGCAGGGGACTCTTAATCCTCAGGTTGTAGGTTCGATTCCTACCGTGCTCACCATTCCTCCATCTTTTGCTCGATACGAGAAAAGCTCATTTATCACGGCTTCCTGCTATCTTTGGCAATTCCCTGCCATTACTGAAATTCTAGTAGTGTGACTCATGTACCTATCTTGGTGGAGGACACGGATCGCACTGATTCCACTAAAAATTATTTTCAGTACTTAGGAAGCCCGATTTGTGGCAAAAACCTATGCTCACGATTTGTTTGCTAATCATTTCCAACATTTTCATGACGGCTGCTTGGTATGGCCACTTAAAGTTCCGCAGCTCGCCTTTGATCGCAGTCATTGTGAATAGACCATTTTTATGGTTGGTGTATAGAGCCAGGTCAATGACGAACTATCCCCGCAGGGGATACCCGTGAATAGCCGGGGGCAGCGCCCCCGGTAGCGAAAGCTCCC
>MEKX01000163.1:9134-32324 GCA_001767075.1 Acidobacteria bacterium RIFCSPLOWO2_12_FULL_54_10
CAGCGCCCCCGGCTATTCATATTCATCCCCTCCGGGGATGTTTTTCCTTGGCGCTATACATCATCTGTGAAAATGCTCTAGCTGGCTGATTGCTCTGCCTGAATATTGTTTTCAAGTGCCGGCTAACCGCTTCGGCTACGGACAATTCACAGGCTACCAGCTCAAAATCATTCAAGAGGTCATCACCCTGCTGGTCTTTATTATTTTTGCTTATTTTTATCTGGGGGAAGCCCTTCGATGGAATCACGCGTTGTCGTTCGGATGCCTCTTCGCCGCAGTCTTTTTTGCTTTTTGGGGAAAGATTTAACATCCGTGGTTGCGGGGTTGAAGCATTAAATCAAGCTTTATATTATCCGCCCGTTACATTACTTCTCGCGATTGGAACGATTTATAAATCGCTCAAAAAAGTGCATCGATAGTTCCTCCAAGGTCTTCCCATACTCGGCTGTTTGTTGCCTGATTACTTCAGGCTTGACATTTGGCAATGCTGAAATCTCCGTGCAGCAACCTTCATTAAGTAGCCAATCATCGATCATTTCCGGACTGACCTCAAAATGGAATTGTATCGCTAACGCATTCGCTCTCCAGCAGAATCCCTGGTTTTCATAGCGCTGTGATCGGAAAAGCCGCACAGCCCCCTGGGGTAGATCGAAGGTATCTCCGTGCCAATGGAAGGCCATAAAATTGCTTGGCAACCCAACAGTCATTTCCTCGTTTTCCGTTACTTCCACTTGATACCAGCCGATTTCCTTTTCATGTCCAGGGTATACCCGCGCTCCTAATGCCGAGGCAATGATCTGGGATCCAAGGCATATCCCCAACACCGGACGATTGTTCTGTACAGCGTTTTGCACGAGACATTGTTCATCCATAAGAAATGGATAGCGATCCGCTTCATAAACTCCCATTGGTCCGCCCATGATGATTAAGCCCGCATAATTCTCCAATGCATTCGGCACCTTTTCACCACGAAATACATCCAGATATTGGTACATTAGGCCGGTTGATTTGAAAATTCGAGATAGCGTACCAATATGTTCGTGTTCTACATGCCTAATAATTAGCCAGGGGTTAATACTGAGATTCTTATTCATGATTACTCCGTGCTCGCAACCTAAAAAAGTAAAAGTGAACTCTATCCGCCATCGTGTCAAGCAGCTTTAGTTAAAATATCTACTTTGTCCGTGCATCCAGAGTAAGGAACTACTAGTCAAATTAATCAGACCGTCGTATGATTGCAATAAGCGGGGTTTGTATGAATAAACGCATCTCTGAAATTATCCTGGCAATGTTGCTGCTACTTTTGGCTGCTCCCGTGGCTTCGGCCAGTCTTCCAAGTTCCTTCAATGGCTGGCAGACCAAGAGCTTCCTGCCAATCACTGCCGATCGCATATCAGATTTTGCTGCCGAAAATGCACCTGTGATCCGCGAATATGGATTCGTAAGCGGAATAAAACAGGAATACGCTAAGGGAGAATCCCGGCTTTCAGTCACCTTATGGCAGATGAATGACACAACTGGCGCATTCGGCCTTTTCACGTATTTCCGGCAGCCGGACATGGCCAATGTAATAAGCACTAATGACACGGACTTCATTGCAGCAGGCGGGAATCAATGGCTAATCCACCGCGGCCGTTACGTTGTCGAAGTTCGAGGGGATGGCTGGACACTTGGAGATTCGAGCCTGCTCATGGAAAAAGTTCCACTACCCAAGGGGAGCATTGATATTCCTCCCACATTGCCCTATTACCTGCCGGAAGATAAATTAATTCCTCAATCACCCAGATTTTTCGTGGGTCCCGTTGCTTTCGAGCGCCTGGAAAACGTAGTGCCTTCGTCGGCGATTGGTTTTGATTTAGGTGCAGAAGCTGCCATGGCCGATTACAAAGTCAATGGAAAAACGCTTCGCCTTCTACTGGTAAGCTATGCAACGCCTCAATTAGCAGCCAAGAAGCTTGAAGGCTTCCAAAAGCTGCCTTTAGTGGCTAATGCCGATTCAAACAATCAGGTATATATCAAGCGCAAGGGCCCAATTGTAGGCTTTGTTTTGAACGCATCACAGTCTGCGGCGGCTGATCTACTGTTGGATAATATAGCTTATGAGAGCTCCCTCACTTGGAATGAATACGTTCCGGGTCCCAAAGATAATGTCGGCATTATGATGATGTCCATTTTCGGACTCGCTGGATTGGTGCTGTTAATGGCATTTGTTGCAGGCATCGCTTTTGGTGGTGTACGAATCCTTGCTCAGCGTTTTCTTCCTTTCCCCGTTTTTGACCGCCCTGCGGATACAGAGATCATCAAGCTCCAGCTCCTGGATTAGCAACTCATTTTTTTTGATGAAGTTAAGCTAGCTTTGATACCTTTCCAGCTAGGAATATACAATATACCATATATCTTTTTGATTTTTTATTGTCCTGTAACTTACTGATAATATATATGTTATATTGTTTTTTCAGCGGGCTGGTTTTTCCTTGACAAGGATTGGAGCAGGGGAATAAACTTTTTTCAGAATCGAACGGTTGCGAGTTTAACGTTAACCGTTCTCCCTTTCTAATGCCCACCTCACGAGGTGGGCATTTTTTATTCCAAGACAACTGGAGGAAATCTCTCGCTTTGCTTACAATGGAAAAGTTGTATTCATTTCAGGAGGACTTCATGAGCATTCGGGTTGGCATCAATGGTTTTGGAAGAATTGGCCGAAATATTTACCGCGCATCGATGGGAGACCCCGAGATTGAAATCGTGGCAGTGAACGACATCACCAGCCCCGCGACGCTTGCATACTTGCTTAAGTACGACTCCATTCTGGGAAATTTACCTCATGAAGTCACCGCCGGTAAGGACAGCATCAGCGTAAACGGGAAGAGTTTCCGAGTCTTTGCTGAGAAGGACCCTGCAAAAATTGACTGGGAATCATCCGGTGCACAGATCGTAGTCGAATCGACCGGACTGTTCACGGACGCTCCCGAAGCTAAGAAGCATCTGCGGGGTGGTGTAAAAAAAGTCATTATTTCCGCCCCGGCTAAAAACGAGGATCTTACAGTTGTCCTGGGTGTCAATGACAATGCTTATGATCCTGCAAAGCACCATATCATCTCCAATGCTTCTTGCACTACGAACTGTTTAGCGCCGGTGGCCAAAGTTTTGCATGACCAATTTAATATTAAGTGTGGCTCGATGACCACGATCCACTCCTACACGAACGACCAAAAGTTGCTAGACCTGCCCCACAAGGATCTCCGAAGGGCACGTGCCGCCGCTCTCTCGATGATTCCAACCTCCACGGGTGCAGCCAAAGCGATCAACCTAGTCATTCCCGACTTGAAGGGCAAGCTGGATGGTTTTGCCATGAGAGTTCCTACTCCCAACGTCTCGGTCGTGGACCTGGTCGTTTTTGTCGAGAAAAGCACCACTGTCGAAGAGGTGAATGCCGCTATGAAGGAAGCAGCAAACGGCCCCTTGAGGGGTATTTTGGGGTACAGCGAAGGCGAACTAGTTTCTTTAGACTTCCGTGGCGACGAGCGTTCTTCGATCGTGGACGCTCCCCTGACCAGAGTCATTGCCGGAAACTGCATCAAGGTTATCTCCTGGTACGATAATGAATGGGGGTACTCCTGCCGCGTCCGGGACTTGATTCGAATGTTGGCTGCCAAAGGTCTTTAACCATATTTGCGTAAAAGGGACGGGAGCAACGTTCGCCTCCCGTCTTCTTTTCGCTTTTTGCTTTCTGAAACCCAATGTCCATGGAAAGGAACTATGTCTAAGCTCTCGATTCGTGATATCGAACTTCGCGGAAAACGCGTTTTCGTGAGGGTGGATTTCAACGTCCCTCTCAATGAAAACGGCGAAATCACGGACGATACCAGAATCCGCCAGACACTTCCAACTCTTGCATACGCTCTGGAGCGTGGGGCGCGCCTCATCCTGGCCTCCCACTTGGGCAGGCCAAAGGGAAAGCGGAATCCCAAAATGAGTCTTTCTCCCGTTGCTATTCACCTGAGCAATTTAGTGAAACATCCTGTGGTATTTGCTGCGGATTGCATTGGTTCCGATGCTGAGGGGCAGGCGCTGGGTCTCCGCGACAGTGAAATTTTGCTTCTCGAAAACCTCCGCTTCCATCCGGAGGAGGAAGCCAATGATGAAAACTTCTCGCGAGAGTTGGCTCGCTTGGCCGATTGTTACGTGAATGATGCCTTTGGAACGGCGCATCGTGCTCATTCCTCTACTGTCGGGATGACCAAATACTTCACGCAAGCAGCGGCTGGATTGCTAATGGAGAAGGAATTAAAATACCTCGCCAAAACCATCTCAAAGCCTGAAAAACCTTTCGTTGCCTTGCTAGGCGGTGCCAAAGTTTCGGACAAAATCGAGGTGATCGAAAATCTTTTACCCTTGGTGGACTCTCTCTTGATTGGCGGAGCAATGGCTTATACCTTTCTGCGCGCCAAGGGGTTGTCCACCGGCAGTTCCCTGGTGGAAGTGGATAAAGTGGACATAGCAAAAAAAGTGCTGGCTGCTGTGGAAAAGAATCGCTACCGGCTTCTGCTGCCGGTGGATCATCTGATAAGCCAAAAACTGGATGGTTCCGTACCCTCGCGCATTGTAGACGGAACATCCACGCCCATCCCACAAGGCTACATGGGCGTCGATATCGGCCCGAAAACAATTGAGCTTTATCAATCCGAGATTGCCAAAGCAAAGACGGTGGTCTGGAATGGCCCGATGGGCATCTTCGAGGTGGAACCATTTGCGAAAGGCACTTTGGCGATGGCCCAAGCGCTGGCATCCATTCACGGAACTACGATCGTTGGCGGTGGAGATTCCGTCGCGGCTTTGGCGCGCTCAGGCGTGGAGAGTAAAATATCTCATGTTTGCACAGGCGGCGGGGCGTCTTTGGAATTTCTGAGAGGGAAGAAACTTCCTGGCATTGAAGTGCTTACGAATATTTAGGTGCTATCCATTCATCTCAGATTTTCCTGCCCCAAGTTCCCATCAATTTATCAGCAAGGCTTTCTCCTGATTCACACCCAAGTAATCTCTTGCTGACCGGCAGTTTCTTCTCAATCTTGTGTACACAAGCGATGATCTGGTCCAAATTTTCTCTCAGTTGCGGACCGCTTAACTCCTGGCGCATCTGCTCATCGGGAACCTGCCAAAAATCTGGCGGCAGGTACGCAGAGTCGAGTCCGAAATGCACTTGCAAATTTCCGGATGTCATCGCTTCTTCAGGGTCAAACTCCGGTCCCAGGCAGATGACGGAAACAATCCGCACACTTCTTTCCCAGCCATCCTCCGGTTGTTCTGACTTTGGCGCCCATAAATCCCACCACAATTGCGCCTCATAGGCATAGTCAGCATGGAGAAACTCTTCGGCCAACACCACCGTATACTCGGCTGTTGTTCCGTGAGCGAAAGTCTGCTCCTGGATTGGGCTGGAAGTCCAATCCAGCGGGTAGATGGTCATCCCCCTCACGCCAGGAAATTCACAGGAAGCGGGGAATTCATCCAGGGCTTTTCTCCAAAGTCCTAGCATGGTCTGCTCGGTAAAACCGCCCAACCAGAGGCTTAAAATGACTCGTTCTGCCATCTCTGGGTCATTATCAGCCAGATGTTTGGGTTCCGCAATGATTTACTAAAGGACCATGAATGATTGGAAAGACTTGGCGAGTTGCTGGCGGGGACATCCATATAAATGTGATGTCGACAGCATGATCCTATGCTATATCGCCTGCAATGGCGGCGCGGCTCAAGAGGCTCGCGCTTCGGCATGGCGGACGAAACGCTTCATATACTGGCTGTCCAATGCGCTGTTCGCAATGCGGGCGACTTCCCTCTCTTCATACGGTTCGCAGATCAAATCATAAGCGCCCCGCTGAATCACTTCTCCCCAAAGTTGCTCATCGCCGCATCTTGCACAAACAATCATTTCGCAATTTCTTCCCGATTCCAGCACAAATTGCAGCAGATCATTCCATGTGCCGTCCCGCAGTTCTGCATCCACAAACAGCAGGTCATACGAAACCGGCGTGCTTAATTTTTGCTGTGCATCTAACAGATTAACGGATGGAACAACTTGGAATCCGGAAGATTCCAGTATTGCTAGCAATGGATGCTGCTTCTCGGGCGACATAACCAGCAGCACTTTAGCGTTCATATCAACCTCCTAACAAACGATCCGAAGGTCGAAATAGTCACGTGCCTGTTATTCAAACGCATCAAACAGGCGCTTCAGAAACTCAAGAAGCTAAATTCAAGCCGATTATATTCTTTCAAACTGTACTTTTCAATAATATTATTCTAAGAATAATTTAATACAATGAGCACTATAACTGGCGGGCTTTGAATAGAAAAACGCGTGTCCTGCCACTCTAAATAGTGTGGATTTCCAAAAAAGCTATCCCCTGCTAGGCGAAAGTATTCGCAAGTCATGGCCGGTCATTTCCGGAGGCTCTGGAAGTTCGCTAACAGCGAGTAAAGTTGGCGCTATATCGCGCAACGAGCCGCCGCTGCGCAAGTGCATTTGCTCGCTTCCCGGTGTCACCAGCAAGAATGGAACCGGATTGGTTGTATGGTAGGTGTGTGGTCCGCCCGTAATCGGATCGATCATTAATTCCGCATTCCCATGATCAGCGGTTACGATCATGCCGCCTCCGCACCGCCTCAGCGCTGCATAGATCCGCCCCAGGCAGGTATCCACGGTTTCCACGGCCCGCACTGCTGCTTCCAGTTTCCCGGAATGCCCGACCATGTCCGCATTCGCGAAGTTGATGATCACGAAATCAAATGACTTGCCCTCGATTGCTTCAATCACTGCATCGGCGATTCCGTCAGCACTCATCTCTGGTTTCAGGTCATAGGTGGCAACTTTTGGAGATGGAACCAGAACTCGCTCCTCGCCGGGATACGCTTTTTCAATCCCGCCATTAAAAAAATAAGTCACATGAGCGTACTTCTCGGTTTCCGCCACGCGTAGATTTCGCAAACCACGCTCGGCGAATACATTCGCGAGGATATGTTGCGGCTCTTCGGGTGCTAGCACGTGCGGCACTGTAAACGTCCTGTCATAGCGCGTCATGCACACGAAATGCAGCCGCTGCGGCATCGTCGAGCGCGGTATATCTGCAAGTTTCGGGTCGTTCAGCGCTTGCGTCATCTGCCGTGCGCGGTCTGCGCGGAAGTTAAAGAAAATCGCTGCATCCTCGTCGCGAATTCTCCCAACGGGTTGCCCCTTGCGGTCATTGATCACAATCGGAAGAACAAACTCATCCGTTACACCCCGCTCATGGGAAGCCTGAATCGCCGCTATCGGATCGACAGCCTGCTCCCCTTCTCCCAACACCATTGCGGCATATGCCTTGGAAATTCTTTCCCACCTTCGATCTCGATCCATCGCATAATAGCGCCCGCTGAGCGTGGCGATTTCTCCGATCCCTATCGTTCTCATCTGCTGTTGGAGCTGCGCAATAAAGTCGCGGCCGCTGGTGGGCGGCGTGTCGCGGCCGTCCAGAAAGGCATGAACGAATACCTTTTCGACACCGTGCTGCCGCGCCATTCTGAGCAATGCATAAATGTGTTCTTGGTGCGAGTGCACGCCACCGTCGCTCACCAGCCCCATCAGGTGAAGCTGCCGTCCGCGGGCATGCTCCATCGCGGAAACCAGCAGCGGCTCCCGTAGAAACTCTCCCGACTGGATCATATAGTCGATCCGCGTGATATCCATGCGGATAACCCTGCCGCTGCCGATATTCAGGTGGCCCACTTCGCTATTGCCCATCTGTCCTTCGGGCAATCCAACTGACGGCCCTGAAGTGTGAATCAGCGTAGAAGGATATC
Organism: Acidobacteria bacterium RIFCSPLOWO2_12_FULL_54_10; assembly: GCA_001767075.1. GTDB lineage: Bacteria > Acidobacteriota > Terriglobia > 2-12-FULL-54-10 > 2-12-FULL-54-10 > 2-12-FULL-54-10. The sequence goes on from MEKX01000163.1 coordinate 16,971, forward strand.
TGCTCGTCAAGTCATCCCAGGTCGGTTTGCGAGCCAGGGCAATCGCGTTGCCGTCGCGGGAGGGGTTATGACCCCACCCGTCGAGGATGATCAGCAGTAATGGTTTTGGAATCATGGATGACAGTGTCTTTATATGTGCGCTCTGCCAAAAACCGTCCTGGTCCCCAGAAACTTTGCGTCATCTTCCAATTCTTCTTCGATGCGCAACAGACGATTATATTTGGCAATGCGGTCGCTACGGCTCGCCGAACCGGTCTTTATCTGCCCCGCACCAGTAGCAACCGCCAGATCGGCAATAAAGTCGTCTTCCGTCTCTCCGGAACGATGCGAAATGATCGTGCTGTAGCCATGCCGTTTCGCCAGTTCTATCGTTTCCAACGTTTCTGTCAACGTGCCGATCTGATTCACCTTGACCAGAATGGAATTGCCTATCCCTGCATCTATGCCTCTCTGCAACCGCCTGGTATTCGTCACGAAAAGGTCATCCCCCACCAGTTGAACTTTCGCGCCCAGTTCCTTTGTCAGCAGTTTCCATCCGTCCCAGTCATCCTCGGCCAGCCCGTCTTCGATGGATACAATCGGATATTGGCGCACCCATTCGGAAAAGAACTCCACCATCTGTTCCGCAGTCCGGCTGCTTTTATCGGATTTCTTAAAAACATATTTCCCGTCTGCAAAAAATTCCGACGATGCCGGATCGAGCGCGATGGCAATATCTACTCCTGGACGGTATCCCGCCGCCTGGATCGCTTCTAAAATCTTTTCGAGCGCTTCTGTATTTGACTTCAAATTAGGCGCGAACCCGCCTTCGTCACCCACGGAAGTTGCATAGCCATTCTTGGCGAGGATTTTTTTCAGATGATGAAAAGTTTCCACCCCCATGCGCAGGGATTCGCTGAAATTGGGCGCGCCCAGCGGCACGATCATGAATTCTTGAAAATCCACGTTGTTGTCCGCGTGCGCTCCGCCGTTCAGGATGTTCATCAATGGCACCGGCAGCAAGGAAGCATTCACTCCTCCTAAATACCGGTATAGCGGAAGGTCCAGTGTATCCGCAGCCGCCCGCGCCGCCGCCAATGACACTGACAGGATGGCATTAGCTCCCAGTTTGGACTTGTTATGGGTTGCGTCCAGCGCAATCATCAAGCGGTCGATCACTGTCTGTTCGGTTACGTCCTGTCCTTTGAGAGCCGGGGCAATGAAACTTTCTATGTTTTCGACGGCGTTCAAAACGCCTTTCCCAAGGTATCGCTTGGCATCACCGTCCCTCAATTCCCAAGCTTCATGCTGACCAGTGGAGGCGCCGCTCGGCACGGCTGCCCAGCCGACCAGGCCATTTTCCAATTCCACCTCAGCCTCCACTGTGGGATTGCCGCGTGAATCCAATACTTCCCTGCCCTGGACCCATTCAATCAAGTTGCCCGATGTATTTTCCATAGGCTCCTTTCTTCGCTATCGTCAACAGAATCTCTACCACAACCCAGGTCGTCGTCATTAATCCGGCTCAGAACTCGCTTCTTCCATCGGCCCCAGATTCTCCTCAAGCACGCTGGGCCTGCTGATGACGACTATCCCGGATTCTGTCACTGTGTAACCCTTAGCGCGGTCCTGTTCAAGATCAAAACCGATGTGGATACTTTCCGGTATCATTACATCGCGATCTACAATGCAGCGTCGCAAGCGGCTATGCCGTCCCACGCTCACGTCAGGGAATAGAATGGAGCGGTCCACTTCGGAATAGCTATGGACTCTCACCCCGGGTGACAAAACACTCTGTGTCACCCGCCCCCCGCTGACAATGCATCCATGACTGACAATCGAATCCAGCGCAAGCCCCATCCTGCCGTACTGTTGCGAAAAAACAAACTTTGCCGGCGGATATTGCTCTTCCAGCGTCCGGATAGGCCATTTTCGGTCATACAAGTTGAATACTGGATTGACCGCGGTCAGGTCCATGTTGGCTTCATAATAAGAATCCAGTGTCCCGACATCTCTCCAGTACATCGCATCCTTCCGGTTCTCATCCACGAAATCGTAGGAATAGACCTTCAGGTTATTCACCAGCGGAGGGAGTATATCTTTTCCAAAATCATGTCCGGAACCTACATTATGCGCATCGCGGAATAAAATCGAGGTCAACTGTGAGGTATTGAATAGATAAATCCCCATGGAGGCATTCACAAATCCATCTTGTTCATGTCCTGGTGGCAAACCTTCTTTGGGCTTTTCGATGAAACCGATGATCCTCCCTTGGGAATCTGTTTGGACCAATCCAAAACGGTATGCCTCCTCGGCCGGCTGGCGTATGGTGCCTACGGTAACGTCGGCTCCCGTTTCCAGATGCCGTTGCAGCATGAGCGCATAATTCATTTTGTAAACATGGTCGCCGGCAAGAATCAAAACATGCTCCGGATTCTGGCCAAGGATGCTGTAAAGATTTTGATAAACCGCGTCTGCGGTTCCCAGGTACCAGTGCACTCCCGTACGCTGCATCGGGGGGAGAATATCAATAAATTCCCCCAGTTCGCGTGAGAAGATTGCCCAACCGAACCGGACATGCCGGTTCAGCGATAGCGATTTGTATTGGGTAAGGATGAACACCTGGCGCAAACCAGAGTTCAATATATTGCTGAGCGTAATATCGATAATCCGATAAGCCCCGCCAAAAGGCACTGCCGGTTTCGCGCGGTCCCGCGTCAACGGGTAGAGCCGTTCTCCAGCGCCTCCGGCCAGAAGAATGGTCAAAACTTTTTTCATGGGTAATTAAACTCTGGCGCGGCTGGACTTTCCCGCCGGGAAGAGTTTCCTGGGGCCAGATCAATCTTGCACTTTCCCGGACAGACGGCTATTATAGCCTCAGTTCCAATGAATTCCAAAACCGTTAGGGGGTGTTCTTTTTGGCGGAAGTTCGACTGCAGGAAGGCGAATCGTTAGAAAACGCCCTTCGACGCTTTAAGCGCAGAGTCCAGCAGGAAGATATTATCAAGGAAGTGAAGCGACATTCCTTTTATCTCAAGCCCGGCGAGAGGAAGCGCGTCAAAGCAGCATTAGCCAGGAAGCGTAGTCGTAAAAAGCTTCGCAAGGATTACGATTAAATCCCGCAACATTTTCAGCACTTAGGAACGGGGTGAGGGGTTTTCGAATGGCAACCAGAAAACCAGCAAGAGTTTCGGCCCAACCAACTCGCCCGTTCCCTGTGCTCAATTTTTCAACTCTCCCAAAGCTTCTTCGCAATACCCACTCCGTTTATGCCCTACTTCCATACGATTAATTTTGGATGCCGTGCCAGCCAAGCCGACGGGGCCGCGCTCAGTGAAGAACTGAACCAGCGTGGCTTTACGGAATCCTCCAACCCCGATCATTCGGACTTAGTTGTACTGAATAGCTGCACCGTCACCGCCTCCGCTGATGCTGAGCTTCGCCAGGCGGCGCGCCGCATCCATCGCGATAATCCTTCAGCCAAAATCCTTATTACCGGCTGTTACGCTCAGCGCAGTCCCGGCGAACTCAGTTCCCTTCCTGGCGTCCGCTGGATCGTCGGCAATTCGCACAAACATCAAATCGGTCTTCTTGTCGTGGGTGAATGCAGCCCCTCGATTCCTCACAGCGATTTCCTCTCCGTGCAAAACTTGCAAACCGCGCACGAAGTTCCTTATCACTCGTTGGAATCATCGATACCGGAATCGTACTTACCTGCCCATCCGTCTGCGCCTCAGATCATCGTCGGCGACATCGCGCAGGCAAAACATTTTTCTGCAATGCCCGTTATGTCGATTTCCGCTCTGGATCGCACCCGCCCGAATTTCAAGATTCAGGACGGTTGCAACAGCCGTTGTTCCTTCTGCATTATCCCTTCTGTCCGCGGTCCCAGCCGGAGCCTCTCCGTTGATGAAATATTGCGGCAAATGAATACTTTGTCGGATGCCGGTTACAAGGAAGTAGTTCTCTCGGGGATTAATCTGGGCTGCTTTGGCAATGACCTTCCTGGCAAGAACAGTCTGCCGTCGCTGCTTCGCCGAATTCTCAAGGAAACTTCCATTGCGCGCATTCGCGTGAGTTCCGTGGAGCCTATGGACTTCACATACGAATTGCTGGAAGTCATGGCTTCGTCTTCGCGCATCGCCCGTCACATTCATGCGCCACTGCAAAGCGGTTCGAATCGCATTCTTCGCAAGATGCGCCGCAAATATAGTGCGCAAGGTTATTGCAAGCGTATCCTTGCTGCTTTCCGCCTCATGCCAGACGCCGCTTTTGGCGCGGATGTCATGGTCGGATTTCCTGGTGAGACAGACCAGGATTTTGAAGAAACGCGCCAATGGATCGATTCGCTTCCTTTCACTTATTTGCACGTCTTCCCGTTTTCCCGCCGCCCCGGCACACCGGCTGACAATATGCGTGGCCAAGTTCATGGTTCTGTGGTTCACGAAAGGAGCCTAATTTTGCGTGACCTGGTCGCGAGAAAGAACCTCGCATTCCAGGCAAGACAAGTCGGGAAAACCCATTCTATATTGACGTTGAATGAATTCACTGCGAATGGCACGTCGGCCTTGACCGGCAATTACCTTAAAGTCTTTCTCAGCGGAGAGCGGATTCCTGCCAACCAACTATTCACCGTGAAAATTAAAGCCCTGCGGGAATTCGGACTCGTCGCGGTACCAACCCCTGAAAATAATTAAGATTTGCTTTGTGATGACGCAAGTCAGCCTTCGATGATCACCGCAGCCACCGCAACTTGTTGCGAGTGAGACAATGTGACTGCAATGGATTTCCCTTCGAGCAGTTGAAAAACCTCCAGTGCTTTGCCATTCAAATGTATCGTCGGCTTGCCGCTGGGCAGGTTGGCAACTTCAATCTGCTTCCAGGCAACACCATCACGCCATCCGGTGCCGAGGGCTTTCATGGCCGCTTCTTTGGCAGCGAACCGCGCCGCATACCGCAGTTCCGGATACTTATGCTGTGAGCAATAGGAGACTTCGCCTGCCGTAAATACTCGCTTCACGAAGCGCTCCCCGTGCCGCTCCATCACTTCCCTCACCCGCGCAATCTCCTCAATATCCATGCCCATGCCGAGAATCATGAACGCCGCTCCATTTCCAACAACCATCCATCGCTCTTTTTGACTGCGAACTCGCGCCAGTATATCATTGACCAGTTCCAGATTTTCCGATGCCGACTTCCACAAAACACCAGCAACAACAAGCGCGCCCTTCGCCGGTCCTCACAGTGGACGGATGGAATCAATTCCCGTGGCTTGTTCATGGCTTCTCAACTCGCCACGGCGGAGTCAGCTCTTCGCCTTCCAATTTCACCAAAATGAAATCGAAGGACCTGAATCTGGGCAAAGTTGCCTGGGACAGCCAGCGGAACATTGCTGAAAATCGCAGCCGTCTGCTCAAACATCTCGAAGCGGAAAGCATGGATCTGGTTGTCCCCAATCAAATCCATTCCGACCTGATTCATGTGCTCGGCCCGGAATATTCCGCCGCTCGCGCCTGGACCGGCGATGGCTTGGCCACCAACCACCCTGACCTGCTCTTGTCGATCCAGACGGCTGATTGTTACCCAATTCTTCTCGTCGATGCTCGGCTGCGGATCGTGGCGGCTGTCCATTGCGGCTGGCGCGGCACTTTGCGGCGGCTCGCTAAAAAGGCGGTCGGCGTGATGAAATTCCGTTACGGTTCTCGCGACCGCGATTTATGGGCCGCTATCGGTCCCGGCATCGGGGCTTGTTGCTACCAAGTGGGCCAGGAAGTCAGAGATGAATTCCAGGGGCAGTTCTACTATGCGGCGAAACTATTTACCACTCGCTGGCAAACCGCCACTGCCATCCAGCGCAAATACCCTCTGCTCTTCAAGCATGTCCGCAATCCGTTCGGCCCCGTGCATCCAGAAGTGTTTTATCTCGATCTGGCCAAGGCCAACGCCATGCAGCTTCGAGAAGCCGGCTTGTCTGTCAGCAAAATCCATGTCGCATCCCAGTGCACCAGTTGCCATCCGGATTTGTTTTTCTCGCACCGCCGTGATCTGGGGAAAACCGGCCGCATGATGGCCGTCATCGGCATCCGTTCCTGCAATTGATTATTGATTTCGCCTTGAGTGATGGAATGCTCAGGCGATCCATGCCGAATCGGCTGGAGAGAGTTTTGCTTCGTCGGGCGTGATATTTGATACTGCGGAAGTCTGGACATTCTCGTTCAGCTTCAATTGTCCGCAAGCCGCGGAGATATCGCGTCCGCGCGGTTTGCGGATAAATGCCGGAATGCCTTTATGGATCAAAATGCTTTGAAACTGACTGATTCGCTCTTCTGTCGGCGTGCGATATGGCAGCTCTGTGCCGGGATTCAGCCCGATCAGATTCACTTTGCATCGCAACCCTGCCAGCAGCTTGGTCAGCCGTTGCGCATCCTGCACGCTGTCATTGATCCCATCCAGCAGGACATATTCGAATGTCAGTTTTTCTCTCTCTCGCAATGGAAATTCTCGGCACGCGTTCAACAACTCTGCTAACGGCCATTTCCTGTTGATCGGCATGATTTCGTTGCGCAACTCATCCGTCGTTGCGTTGAGCGAAATGGCCAGCCGGGGTCGTTTTTTTCCCTTGCCGAACTGTTCAATCCCGGGCACAACGCCAGCGGTTGACAGCGTCATCCGCGACAGTGCCACGCTCATTCCTTCTGCATCCGCCATCAAATGGATGGCATCCATGGCGTTCTGGTAGTTGTACATCGGCTCCCCCATACCCATAAAGACCAAGTTCAACTGCCGCTCAGATGCAAGATTGTGTTCGAACATCAACAATAAAACCTGTCCGGCGATTTCTCCCGCCGTAAGATTCCGGAAAAATCCCATGGTTCCTGTCAGGCAAAATTTGCAATCCACGGGACATCCCGCTTGCGTCGATACACAAATCGTGTCCCGCGCCTTTTCCGGCATTAGAACTGTCTCTATTCTCTGCCCATCCCCCAGCCGCAATAAATACCGCACCGTGCCATCGCTGCTTAAAAACTTCTTCTCGACGAGCGGCAAACTCATTTGGCTTTGTGCCGTGAGATTCTCGCGAAATTTCGCTGGCAACGCTGTCATCTTTTGAAAATCCAGCAGTCGTTGCCGGTAGATGCACTCAAAAAGCTGCGTCCCGCGATACGATGGTTCTCCCATAGCAGAGGCCAATTCCTTCATTTGCACTTGGGATAATCCGATTAACTCCTTTTTTTCCATACAGTTCCTTGCTAACATTCTATCAGATCGGCAAGTGGCACACTTGTGGAGTAGGCTTTTTTCTTGGTATTTGGCTCATTTCGACGCAGAATAGAGCCTTTCTGCATCACTGGCTCACTGGCAGTGGCAATTTTGAGGCGGCAGTTTAATTAGGAATTCATGACAGGAAAAAAGACTCATCCATCGGTTCAGTCTCCACGGCCTAAAACCGGTGCCAGACGTAACGGGGCCACTCCTCGCCACGTTCACAAAAGCGTGCTTCCTAACGGGCTTTTAGTTGTTACGGAGCAGATGCCGCACGTCCGCTCTGCCGCTTTGGGAATTTGGCTGCGCACCGGCTCTCGCCAGGAGAATCCTCAAAAAGGCGGCGTATCTCATTTCATTGAGCACATGGTATTCAAAGGAACCAAGCATCGCACTGCGGAGCAGATTGCTCGCGTGATGGACTCGGTCGGCGGGCACCTCGACGCCTTCACCGCAAAAGAGTGCGTCAGCTTTAACACCGTAGTATTGGACGAAAACATCCAGCTCGCCTTCGATGTTCTCAGCGACCTCGTTCTAAACCCTCTTTTCGATTCGCACGACATTGCCCGCGAGCGCAGCGTAGTTTTGGAGGAAATTAAATCCGAGCAGGACAATCCGGACTACCTCCTGCACGAATTGTTCACCGGGAATTTCTGGAAGGATCATCCGCTCGGCAAGCCTATTATCGGAACCAAGCAGTCCGTCGCATCATTCAATCGAAACAGCCTTCTGGATGAGTACAGCCAGTTTTACCAGCCCGGCAACATGGTGATTTCTGCTGCGGGCAACATCCATCACGATCGCATCATGGAACTTGTCGAACATCGCTTCCGTTCCATTCAGCCGCCAGAGAGCGCCGTCACCGATATTGCTCCCTCGATTAGTTCTCATATCACGCTCAAAAACAAACAATCACTCGAACAAGTCCACTTGGTCGCTGGCTTGCCCTCATGCCCCATCCCGCATCGTGATCGTTATGCTTGGTACATTCTGAATACGATTCTCGGCGGCGGCATGAGCTCGCGCCTTTTCCAAAATATTCGGGAAAAGCAGGGGCTGGCCTATTCGGTTTATTCCGATCTGGCCACTTACCGCGACTCCGGCTGCCTGATGATCTATGTGGGCACTTCGTCGGAAACCGTAAAAAAGGTCATTCGCAGCATGATGCACGAGCTGCGTGACCTCAAAGAGAACGGCGTTACCCGGGAAGAACTCCGCCGCGCCAAGGACCAGCTCAAGGGCAGCTTGATGCTTGGCCTGGAATCCACAGGCAGCCGCATGTCCAACATCGCCCGGCAGCAGATGTACTTTGGACGCTTTTTTACTTTGGATGAAATCATCCAGGGTATCGAGGCGGTCAAGAACGATGACCTATCCAGAATCATGCTGGAAAACTTCCGCCCGGACTCGGTTTCTCTTACCGTTCTCGGTCGGTTAAATGGCCTGAGAGTCACCAGAAAAGACTTGGTGTTTTAATTTCATTTATTCATGTAACTAATTACCACAATTAATCTTGCCTATTCGGAGCAGTCATTAGCATTCAATTCGCCATACTGGGTAGCGGTAGCGCTGGAAACTCAACTTTCCTCGCCACTGAGCGAGTCCGCATCCTGGTTGATGCCGGTCTCAGTTGCCGCGAAATCGAGCGCAGAATGCTATTGATCGGCCTGCGGCTGGACCCCTTGGATGCGGTTCTCATCACTCACGAGCACACCGACCATATCAACGGGCTGGCCCGATTGGCCGCCCGCCTCAAGGTTCCTGTCTTTATCTCTGAGGCTACCTTGGCTTCTCTGCCAGCCAAAAAAAAACTCCCCGCCGTGGAATATTTCCGGCCAGGTCATTCCTTTCAAATCGGCGACGTGCTTGTCGAGCCTTTCACGATCCCCCACGATGCCGTGGACCCTGTCGGTTTTCGCTTCACTTCCGCAGGAGTTCGCATTGCCCAGGCCACCGACTTGGGCTACATCACGCCGAACGTAAAGGATATGATTCGGGGCTGCCACGCATTGATCCTGGAATCCAACCATGACCTGGAAATGTTGCGCAACGGCCCTTACCCTTGGTACGTTAAACAACGGGTGATGAGCCGCGACGGGCATCTTTCGAACTCCGCCACGGCGGATTACCTCCGCGATGAGTTTGACGCTGAAGCGCGCTTGCTCATTCTCGCGCACCTGAGCGAGCAAAATAATCATCCTCAGATCGCCCGGTTGGAAGCTTCCTCGGCACTCGAGCAGCGCGACGCCACGGATACCCGCCTCGTGGTTAGCTCCCAAACCGAGCCGACGGAAGTTTTCACTTTTTGACTTCGATTGAAGACCGGAGCAGGAGCACGTTTTCTCGATCTCTAAACTAAGCCATGCTAACCAAGCTAACGATTCGAAATTTTAAGCGTTTTGAAGAGGCGGTTATTGAATTAGGAAATCCTGTTGTCTTTATTGGTCCCAACGACTCTGGCAAAACAACCGCTCTTCAAGCCTTGGCTCTTTGGAGCATTGGAGTAAGACGTTGGAAGGAAAAGTTATCGGGAAGAACTCCTGCAACCAAGAGACCAGGTGTGGCTATCAATAGGCGTGATCTGCTTACTGTCCCAGTCCCCGCCGCAAATTTACTCTGGCGCGATCTTCATGTGCGCAATGTACGACGAGAAGATGGTGGACAAAAAACCACGAATGTTCTTATTGATATTCTCGTCGAAGGAGTTTCCAAAGGGCAAGAGTGGAAATTCGGACTCGAGTTTTATTATGCCAACGTCGAATCTTTTTATTGTCGGCCCATGAGCAATAAAGATGGAAGGCGAATGGATGTACCGCTGGAGGCGGGGGAAGTTCGTATAGCATTTCTTCCGCCAATGTCGGGGTTAGCTCCTCAAGAGAGTCGCTTGGACTTGGGTGCGATCAATGTTCATCTTGGTGAGGGTCGCACTGCTGAAGTATTACGTAATTTATGCTTCCAGATTGTTAGCCTTGAGGGGGGAAATGAGCTCTGGAAAAAGATATGTGATCGAATTGAGGATTTATTTGGAATAAAACTGGGAGTGCCCACTTATATTTCTGAGCGAGGCGAGATTACCTTATCCTACCGCAACAGAACGAGAGTTGTATTGGACCTTTCTGCTTCAGGTCGAGGACTTCAACAAACACTATTGCTGCTAGCACATTTAGTAATCAACCCAAAGTCAATCTTATTGCTCGACGAGCCTGATGCTCATTTGGAAATACTTCGGCAAAGACAAACTTACCAACTGCTTGTCGACACCGCCCGCGAACATGGAAGTCAAATCATTGCTGCAAGTCATTCGGAAGTCGTGTTAAATGAAGCGGCTGACAGGGACGTGGTTATCGCTTTTGTTGGGAAACCCCATAGAATAGACGACCGGGGTAGCCAAGCTTTAAAGGCACTGAAAGAAATTGGGTTCGACCAATTCTATCAAGCGGAACAAATGGGTTGGGTCCTTTACGTCGAAGGAGCTACGGACCTCGCTATCCTACAAGCCTTGTCTAAAAAGTTGCACCATCCTGCTCAAAAGTTTTTGGATCGGCCTTTCGTGCGCTATGTCGGCAACCAGCCGAACAAGGCGGAAAGCCACTTTTTTGGACTCCGTGAGGCTAGTCCAAACCTAGTGGGATTTGCTCTTTTTGATCAGATAGATCAGCAGTTACAGATTCACCCTGCGTTGATTGAATACAAATGGAGTCGCCGGGAAATTGAAAACTATCTTTGCAGCCCTGATACTCTGTGTGCATTTGCCGAAAGTTTGGCGACGGAAGCTTCCCCTGGACCTTTGTTCACACGGGAGGAAAGTGAGAAGCGCAGGAAGATAATGGACGAGTGCATTGCCGATCTGGCCCCCCCTGTTGCTCTTCGTGATCCTAGCGATCGTTGGTGGATTGATACGAAGATAAGTGATGACTTCCTTGACAGATTGTTCCCGGCATTCTTTAAAAAATTGCACCTCCCGAATCTCATGAATAAGACTGATTATCATGTTCTCGCTCAGTACGTACCAGAAAACCGAATTGACCAGGAAGTCGGAAAGGTTTTGGAATCAATCATCCAGACCGCACATAAGGCCCATGGGAGCAGCACATGATCCCTCGTTACACCCGCCCGGAGATGGGCGCCATCTGGTCTGAAGAAAACAAGTTCCGCCAGTGGTTGGAAGTCGAAACCGTTGCCTCCGAGGTCCTGGCCGAGCGCGGCGACATTTCCGTTGAAGCTGCCCGCGCCATCCGCCAAAAGGGCCGTTTTGATGTCCAGCGCATCAATGCCATTGAAGCCGAAGTCAAGCATGACGTCGTCGCTTTCACCACCGCTGTCGCTGAAAATCTCGGTCCCGAATCCCGCTACCTGCACTACGGCCTCACTTCCAACGACGTCGTCGACACCGCCCAGGGCTTGCTGCTCAAGAGCGCCTCGCGCATCATCCTCGACGGCTTGCAAAAACTCAGCGTTGTCCTCAAGCAACGCGCCTTTGAATTCAAGGATACCGTCATGGTCGGCCGCACTCACGGCGTTCACGCCGAACCGATCACCTTTGGCCTCAAGCTGGCTAATTGGTATTCGGAAAGCTTGCGGAACATCGCGCGCATGGAGCGCGCCTCTGAAGAGGTATCTGTCGGCAAAATCTCCGGCGCGGTCGGCACTTTCGCTCACATCGGCCCGGAGGTCGAGGAGGAAATCTGCAAGCGCCTGGGCCTGAAAGCCGCGGCCATCTCCAGCCAGGTCATCCAGCGCGACCGCCACGCCACCTTCGTCTGTACGCTGGCTGTCATCGCCTCGTCGCTCGATAAAATCGCCCTGGAAGTTCGTGGCATGCAGCGCACGGAAGTCCGCGAAACCGAAGAGTATTTCAGCAAGGGCCAAAAAGGCTCTTCCGCCATGCCCCACAAGCGCAACCCGGTCACCTGCGAGCAGATTTGCGGCCTCGCGCGCGTCGTCCGCTCCAACGCTCAGGCTGCGCTCGAAAACGTCGCCCTGTGGCAGGAGCGCGACATCTCGCACTCCTCCGTCGAGCGCATCATCCTCGCCGACAGCACCATCCTCATCGACTATCTTCTCGACCGCACGACGCGCCTCATAGACACATTGCTGGTCTATCCAGAACGCATGAAGAAGAACCTTGAGTTGACACGTGGTTTGGTCTTCTCCGGCCAGTTGCTGCTCGACTTGGCGGAAAAAGGTGTCCTGCGGGAGGAAGCTTACCGCTGGGTCCAGCGCAACGCCATGCAGGCCTGGGAAAATGGCGCGGACTTCCGCAAACTGGTTGATGCCGACCCCGACATCACTCGCACGCTCACGCCCGCCGAAATCGACTCCGCATTCGCTCTGCCCCGCCACCTCCGCCACGTCGATGCGATATTTGCTAGGGTCTTTGGGACATGAGCTGAGCGGACGCACTAATGAATTTCGAGATTTTCGGTGAGATCAGCGAGATCGAAACAGTAGCTATTGGAAAGGCAATTTGTGAACTCCGTCGCCTGGAAAAGTTCTATGGAAAAGCCCGGTGGCGTAAAATGAAGGGAGTGGCGCTGATTCGCCTGAGTGACGAAACCATACGAAGGGCGGAGTTGCATTGGTACGAAACACATGGCGTGGGCAAGAAAGAATTCAAACGCAAACGATATCTCGATTAGATTAAGGATACAAGTATGCATAAGGCAGGCAAGTACGTAGTTTGTATTTACAATGAGGGTTACCAGGCATCTCTCGAACTTCATAAGCTGTATCGCGTTCTGCCCGATACGGCAGCCACAAAACATGGTGATCTTCGCATCGTAGATGAAAGCGGTGAAGACTATCTTTATCCGGCGTCTTGGTTCGTCCCCATAAGAGTACCAGAAAAAGTTGAAGCGTCATTGGTCAGGGATAGCTAGCAAGCAGTCCAACCCATCGAGAACCGCTACCACCGCCTCACCGACGCCATTTTTGTGCGGGTGTTTGGAAGTTAGAATCACAGATATCACTCCGCATCAACCTCCGGCTGACGTAACCTCGCCCTAATTCGAGATAGGGTCAGGTCAGCGTCAGCGAAGTATATCTCCGCCGCTTCTGGATTCGCGAAATGATTGAGCAATTCGTCTTGAATAATTCGTAGGAGACTCTTCCTTACTATAAAGCTAACCCCTTCGAGCAGAACTTGTAAAACATTTAGACCACCATTAAGTCCTGAATGTAGAGTGCGTTGAAAATACTCATCCGGAATCCGATCGCCGTGAGCAATAAAATTCCGCACTCTATAAACATCATCGATGATTTGAGATATCGTAATTATTTTTTGTTGCATGAAGCTGGGAATGTCACCTGTTTCATAGATCGAGGTGTTATCACCAAGAAACCACTTAATTCTCTCCTTGGCTACTGGGCTTCCACGGTGTTCAGAATCATTGGAAGTGTAGATCGACTCCAAAGCAGAACACCAAAGCAAATATCTGGCTTTCCAATACAAGTCCTGGAAGTGGCCAGCTTCGTGGAATTCAACTGCCATGCGGAATTTCCAAAATTCCCCATTCATTCCTCGAAGAAACTCCGGCGAGACCTCCCTCAGCATTTCTGCATCGCAGTCCCGAAGCATAAATAGCTTTTGTACTTCCGGCACTTCAAGCAAATTGATTGGATGCACGAAATGTCGAACATTGATCGTTCCGTCGGCATTCATATCGCCGCGCATTAGTAGAGCACGTTGCCGCATCGGGCGGATCAATCGAAGACATGCTACCAAATTCTTCACAAGTTTTTCAGAAACATCATCGGCCTCACCATCATGTACACCATCCGTTTCGTAACGATGCACAAGCGCGTAACGAACGGCTCGGAGGTCTTTTAAGTCATTAGTACTGAGGTATTCATTTGTCACCCAAGCAAAAGTGCCATCGTTGAACATCGGCGAGACGTCTTCAATCGCTACCTCGTCTATGATTTGGAAGGGAAGGACACCTCGGTTAAACGGCACGTCATAAGTAATCGTGTCGGCCAACCAATATATCGGATAGAGAGTAGCTTTCATCACCATCGCCGCTTACCCCACCGACTTGAGGTCACAAATTGTGACCTCAAGTCTCCAATCCTTCTGCAGTGAGCTGAAACATAAGTACCATAGCACTTCTGTTAAAAAACTTAACAGCCATTCATCATCCCCTTACCCGCAAGCTCCATCGCCATTTCCTTCACCCTTCGCAGGTCCAGCTTCCCCGATCCAAGGTAAGGAAATGCTTCCACCCAATAGAAATCATCCGGGCGCGGTTTCCACAAGTTGGGCAGATCGGAGTTCGCCAATTTCGCAAGGCATTCCTTCAGCCTGTCTTCCGGCAGCATATGCAACACCACCAACCGTTCGCCGCGCTTGATATCCGGGATACAGGTCACCACAAACGTCTGCTCGGTTGTTCCCGCCAGTTCGTGCAGCACTTCTTCAATCTTCAAGTGCGGAACCATCTCGCCGCCGATTTTGCTGAAGCGGCTCATGCGGTCGGTAATCTGGATGAATCCGTCTTCGTCCAGCACGGCAATATCGCCGGTCACGTACCAGCCTCCCCGCAGGACTTCCGCCGATTTCTCCGGCTTGCCCAAATATCCCTGCATGATATTTGGCCCTTTCACCAACAGCAAACCGGCTTGCCCCACCGGCAACGGCTTCATGGATTCCGGGTCCACGATGCGCACACTGACACCAGGAATCGGGCGTCCCACCGTTCCTCTCTTCGCTCCCGTCTGGTGAAATCCGAGTGCGCGAAAATCCCTCGTGTTCACGGCGACTGCCGGCGCGCACTCCGTGCATCCATAGCCTTCGAAAACTCTCACGCCAAACGTTTCCTCAAACGCCGCGGCGATGCGGTCCGGCAGCTTTTCCGCACCTGTAATCACCCACTCCAGACTTCCAAAATCCTCCGGCGAGCACCGCCGGATGTAGTTCTGCAAAAAGGTAGGCGTCGCAATCAGGAAATTGATCTTGTAGCGCCGCGTGAGCCCGCTGATGCCTTTCGCGTCCAGCGGATTGGGGTGGAAAACCACTCCCGCCCCATGCACGGCGGGCAGCCACAGGCCCACCGTGAAGCCAAACGAGTGGAACAGCGGGAGTATCCCTAAAATGCGATCTTCCAGATGGAATGG
>MEKX01000164.1:0-217 GCA_001767075.1 Acidobacteria bacterium RIFCSPLOWO2_12_FULL_54_10
CAGCAGCAAGAAGCGTTCACTAACATTCGCGAGGACCTGGCCCACCTTTACACGCTCAGTTACTATCCGCAATCTACACAGAACCGGGGCTGGCGAGAAATTACCGTCAAGCTGATCGGAGATCATCTGGAAAAATACCAAGTGCGCACGCGCACAGGTTACCGACCGCGGACGGCACGAGCGGCAAACTCAACGGCGCCGATCACTCCCTGAAATT
>MEKX01000164.1:242-15032 GCA_001767075.1 Acidobacteria bacterium RIFCSPLOWO2_12_FULL_54_10
ACGCCACATTCTGTCGGCATCCGCTGGCATGATATCGCTCCGTTATGGCTATTTATGCGAAATTCTGATAAATTGGTGGATTGAGTCCGGGAGAATTTTATGGCTAAAATGTGTGAAATCTGCGGCAAGAAGCCAGTCTATGGCAACCGCATCAGTCATGCGCACAACGTGACCAGACGCCGTTGGGATGTTAATTTAAAGCGTGTTCGCGCTGTTATAAACGGAGGGCATGTGCGCATCCGAGTCTGCACGGGTTGCATCCGGTCGGGCAAAGTGATCAAACCAGGGAAAAATACACGGATCGCCGCCTAGTTTCTTAACTTCACGCCTAACACTCAGTCCTTAAAGGAGCGCTCCACGGAGCGCACGCCGTTTATTTTTCTCATCGCAAAAATTAAGCGATCCAGGTGCTTTTTATCCTGGATATCCAAAGAGAGATCGATGGTGGCATTGCCGTTTTCGGCGATCTTCGTTTCTATGTTCCGAATGTTGGTTTTATCGGAAATCGCCGCGGTGATTTCTTTGAGCAGTCCAGGCCGATCCGCTGTATGCAGTATTAAGTCTATGGGATAAGTGTCATCCGCGGCGGCCGCCCACTCGACCTCGATGCGGCGCTCTTCCTCATATTGGAGATTTTGAACATTGGGGCAGTTCGTTGCATGCACAGCCACGCCCTTGCCTCGAGTGATATAACCCACGATTTTATCGCCGAGGATGGGCTCACAGCATTTTGCACGGTAGATCAACAGGTCATTGAACCCCTTGACTTGCACAGCAGATTCACGCGACAGGCCGAGGGCTTTTTGGACCGATTGCGCCAGGGATGACTTCTCCGGCTTTTCATCCGTAATCGACCCTGGAAACAACTTGGATAAAACCTGTTTGGCGTCGTGCTTTCCGAAACCCACATCGGAAAACAAATCTTCCTTGCTCGGACAGCCCAGATCGTTGGCCGCCTTGACAAGCTGGGCATCAGAAATGCTTTTCCAGGAAAGCTGCAACCGGCGGCATTCCTTCTCCAGAATCTTCCTACCTAAATCCATTGAGGTGGAGCGCTCGCTGGCTTTGATCCAATGGCGGACCTTGTTTCTTGCCCTGGAACTAACGACGAAATTCAGCCAGTCCCTGCTGGGATGACTGCCTTTTTGTGTAACGATCTCCACGATATCGCCGCTCCGCAGGCGGCAGCGCAGCGGCACCAGCTTGCCGTTCACCTTCGCGCCGACGCAGGTGTTGCCCACCTCGGTGTGGATGGCGTATGCGAAATCGACGGTCGTGGAATCGCGCGGCAGGACCACGACCTTGCCTTTGGGACTGAAAGCATAAACTTCTTCCGGATAAAGGTTAATTTTCAGGGAAGTCAGGAACTCGGCCGGTTCCGATAGTTCCTGCTGCCACTCAACAAGATGCCGCAGCCAGGAGATGCTGCGCTCATCGGCGGCTGAGTAAGCGCCCCCCTCTTTATACTTCCAGTGCGCCGCGATGCCTTCCTCCGCCGTCCGGTGCATATCCTCGGTGCGAATTTGCACCTCAAAATGCTGGCCGTTGCTGCCTACGACGGTAGTATGAAGCGACTGATAAAGATTCGGCCGGGCCATGGCAATGTAATCCTTGAAGCGGCCCGGCACGGGGGACCAAATTGTGTGGACGACGCCCAAGGCGGCGTAACAATTATTGACTGAATCGGTCACGATTCGGAGGGCCAGCAGATCGTAAACTTCATTGATCTCGGTATTCTGGCGTTTCATTTTCAGGAAAATGCTGTACGGCCGCTTGATGCGCCATTCCACGCGGGCTGGGATATTGGTTTCCTTCAGCCGGGCAGCCAGCAGGCCGGCGATTTCCTTCAAAAAGACTTCCCCTGAACGGCGTTTCGCTTCAATCTCTTTCACGATTTTTTCAAAATCGATGGGGTCTAAATAGGAGAAGGCCAGGTCTTCCAGCTCGGCCCGGACTTTCGACATGCCCATGCGGTGGGCCAGCGGGCCATAGATTTCGAGGGTTTCACGGGCGATTCTTTGCTGCTTTTCCGGCGATACGTACTGCAAAGTCCGCATGTTGTGCAGGCGGTCGGCCAGCTTGATGAAAATGACGCGGAGATCATTCACCATCGCGAGGAACATTTTGCGAAGATTATCCGCTTGACGCTCTTCCCGGCTGGCAATATCCAACCGGTTGACCTTGGTTAATCCTTCCACCAGGAGCGCTATCTCTTCACCAAACGAATCGCGAATATCCTGCAATGTCACGGAAGTGTCTTCCACGACGTCGTGCAACAGCGCGGTGGCGATGGTGGCTACGTCCATGCGCATGTCGGCCAGAATGATGGCGACTTCCAGGGGATGAGCCAAGTAAGGCTCGCCAGAAGCTCGTGTTTGGCTGATGTGGGACTGGGCTGAAAACCGGTAAGCGCGCCGCAGGAGTTCCAAGTCCTCATCGGGGCGCGCCTGCTTGATCTTTTTCAATAACTCCCGGAAACGAGTCAGCGTGAGCAGGTTCGTGGAGATTGTCTGCCGAAATGTGCCCGGAAAATTAACCATACGCAATTATAGCCTTGTGTAATCAAGAGCCAGACCGTATTTATAGAACCATTATAGAAGAAAATCGCGCTTCCTGATCCACAGCAACAAGTCATTTGCAGCGGAAATAAAAAAACCCTGGAGAATTGATCTCCAGGGTTTCCGTCAATGCTACGAGCAGAGAATAAATACGTTCGCGCTTAACTGGCCTCGCTTTGCTTGGCAGCTTCCTCTGTCTGTCTCTTTTTCTTGATCGCCAAGCTTTTGGCGATCCACTCATCCGCGGTTTTCAGGAATTCTTCCCGCTCAGTTGGGGTGGCCACCAAATCGGCTTTCTCGCGATACAGCAGGTTGACATAAGCCATGGCATCATCGTAGTCTGGACGCAATCCCATGGCCTTGTTCAGCATGTCCATGCCCTCATCGATCAACGGATTGTTCCTCTCCGCGAGCGCTTCCCTCTCCTTCACGTCCTTGATCGGGTCCTCCGGCTTCAGGCGCAACCTTGTTTTCAATACAATGCGAGGTTGATAGACCTGGCTCCAATTAATGACCCCCACCATGTAATAGCCTCCCGCATTGGCCGGGTCGGCGGCGATTTGCTTCCTGTAATATTCCTTGGCCTCATCCAGCCGTTTCATTTGGAAGAACAGGTTGGCGAGGCTGGCAATACTCGCGACGTTGTTCGGATCTTTCTGAAGAACGGCTTGAAACTCGGTGATGGCCTGCTCTGCGATCTTCAAGTTGTTTTCTTCTTCCGATCCGGGTACATATTTATTGGTATAGGTGGTTGCCAGATAGAGCTGGGCATTCAAAAGCTCGGGGTCCGCCTGCAAGGCAATCTTGAAGTTTTCAATGGCGGCGTCGTACCGGCCGGCCGTGTAATTCTCGACGCCCTTTCTCATTTCGTCCCGGGCCTTCAGTCTCTGGCAACCTCCCGTGACCAATAGCAAGGAGGCCAACAGGACCCCCCCTACCCATGCATTACTTGTTCTAGAGTTCATTCTTGATCCCTCCACAAACCTCAATGACTATCCGTTCACGCCGGCGCGGGCTTGGAAAGCAGTTCAGCAGGCATCTGCGAACCCGCCTTCCCGATAAAGCCAGCACTCGCCCTCTGTCAGGAGGAAAACAGTCTAGTTGCTTTCCAACTCCTCGGTCATCAAACCGATCTTGTCAATTCCAGCGCCGCTGGCGATGTCGATGATCAGCGCCACGTCGGAAAACAGGACATCGGGAGCGCCTCGGACAAAGATCACGCGTTCTGCGCGCGTCTTGAAAATATCCAGCAGGCGGGGACCCAGCGTGTCCACAGTAACAGGCTCTTGGTTGATCATCATTTGCCGGTTGGAATCCACGGATACCACAATCGTCCGTATATCCTCCGCCTGCTCGGCTTCCTGGTTCGGGTTCGGTTGCGGCACCATGGCATCCAACCCTTGGGGCACTAACGGCGTGATCACCATAAAAATGATCAGAAGCACCAGCAAGACATCAATCAAGGGGACGATGTTGGGATCGGACTTGGCCCCCTTCTTTCCCCCCACTGCCATACCCATGTTCTTTCCTCCTCCGTGTTCGAAGCCCGGGAGCGCCGGGGTTCGATTTCAGTTCGGGCTGGAATTCGGCCTGCTCTTGCGAGAAACACCGTCATCCCGCTCGCGAAGTTCTCCTCAAGGGGTCATCATCATCCGCGCGCGATCTTCTGGCCTCACCTTCTCGGTGATGAGACCCAATTTATCCACCCCGGCCGAACGGACCTCATTCACCGCTTTGACGACCTGTTCATACTTGGCCCGGCCATCGCTCTTGATGTAGACGGTTTTGTCCAGCCGATCGGTGATCATTTCCCGCACATTCTGTGACAGTTCGCTCAGGGCCACTTGGTCTTTGCTGAGGAAGATTTTCCCGTCGCGCGACACGGCAACCACCACGGCATCGTCTTTGTCGGCATCGGACATGGCACGCGCATTGACCGCCGGCGCCATCTCCACGCTGACGCCTTTCTGGAGCATGGGGGTGACCACCATAAAGATGATGAGGAGCACTA
This sequence comes from Acidobacteria bacterium RIFCSPLOWO2_12_FULL_54_10, assembly GCA_001767075.1. Lineage (GTDB taxonomy): Bacteria > Acidobacteriota > Terriglobia > 2-12-FULL-54-10 > 2-12-FULL-54-10 > 2-12-FULL-54-10. The sequence goes on from MEKX01000164.1 coordinate 4,812, forward strand.
ACATGACATCGGCCATCGGCACCACGTTAGGCTCGGAACTCACATCTCCCAGCTCTTTCTTGAACGCCATTACCGTTTACCCCCTGCACTGGCACTGCGCTTAATGAAATAGTCAATCAGCTCAGAAGCGGAGTTGTCCATCTCCACGTCAAAAGATTCGATCTTGGTAGTGAAGTAATTGTAGAACATCACAGCGGGAATAGCCACGAACAAGCCGATGGCGGTGGCCACCAAGGCTTCGGAGATTCCGCCGGCCACGGCAGCCAATCCGGTGGCCTTTTCCGAGGAAATGCCCTTGAAGGCATTGATGATGCCCACGACCGTCCCGAACAGCCCGACGAAAGGAGCCGTGGCGCCAATGGTAGCCAAGCCGCTCAAGCCCCGTTTCAACTCCGCATGGACGATGGCGGAAGAGCGACCAAGTGCGCGCTTGCTGGCTTCAATATCCTCTCCGGTCATGGCGGCGCTGGCTTGATGCGCCTGAAACTCCATCAGGCCGGCGACGACCACCTTCGCCAGGTGAGACTTCTTGTGCCGCTCCGAGATGCGAATCGCCTCATCCATCTTCCCTTCGCGCAAGGCACCTGCCACCAGAGGGGCAAACGTGCGCGACTGCTTGCGCGCAGCAGAGTAAGCCAGCCAGCGATCAATCATCACCCCGATAGACCACGCTGACATCACGAATAGGGCAATCACCACAAGTCGAGCCGGCCAGCCCATTTGACGCCATAAGGAAAGAGGATCCCAACCTACCGCTCCCCCTTCCTGAAACAACCACATTGCAACCAGATTCATCTTGGCAAACATGATTCCCATTTTCCTTCTTCCTCCTTAGATAGTTTCAGAACCTCTGATTTCTTTTCAATCTTTCTATACGAAATACTCTGCCTGCGCCGAGGACATTGAATTGTTCGAATGGGACCCGCGCATTCCTGCACCCATCAGCGCATCACGAAGTTGACTTCAATCGTAGTAATTACTTCCACTGGTTCGCCGTTCAACAGGGTCGGCTGGTACACCCATCGGCTGACCGCGTCGACGGCCGCCTGCACCAGAAGCGGGTGGCCGCTGGTAACCGTCAAGTTGCTGATCGTTCCATCCCTTGCAATGATCGCTTCCAGGAGCACCTTACCCTGAACCCTGGCCTGGCGGGCCAAAGGCGGGTAAGCAGGCTGCGCGCGGTTCACCAGCTTCGCCTCCTGGACGTTTCCGCCGACCCGGATCGGAGCGAGGACAGGAGGAGGAGGAGGAGGAGGAGGAGGAACAACGTTGATCATCCCACCCAGGTCTGCCGCGCCGAATGACTCCATCCCAGCGACACCTTGCACCATTGCGGAAACAGCCGAGGGCGCTTCTTCAATCATGGCGATCTGTCTCGGGATGGCCCGGGGTTGCACCATCTGTTGTGTCGGTGTAGGCGCCTTTGCAATCACTCGAACCTTCGGCGCCTCCGCGGGTGGCGGCGGGGGCGGCGGCGGCGGCGCCACCAGCATGGTCATCAACCCTCGTGTCGGGAGTGCCTCCGAGAAGATTAACGGAATTATGGCCAAGACCACCAACAAGATGCTCTCGAGCACAAAGGAAATAATTACCGTAGTCTTCGATTTGGTATGTATCCTGCCTGCGGAATCAAAAGTGCTGTCTTCAAACATCTCTAACTCCCCCCGATTAGCTCCTGAAGCGCACAGATAACCCCGAACGGTTACGTCACTTCAGCAGTGTTTTTTGCGCAGACGTAAATCCTAGCACCAAGCAGTAGAAAAAAACAAGAAAGAAATTAGCTAAATAAAAAATCTTTATAGCCAGCACTTTTTAAGCTTTTGCTCCTGCTCTGACTTTTGAGTTGCCTGATTCCTGCTCCACGGACCTAGCTACACCTTTACGACCACGATTCATATAGTTTTGCCAGGAAACAACCATGGTACTTGCGACGGCAATCGAGGAATAAGACCCCACGATAAAGCCGACCACGAGCGTGAATGCGAAGCCGCGCAAAACCTCTCCCCCGAACAAAAACAACGTCAGAACCGTAATAAAAGCCGTGCCGCTGGTGATGATCGTCCGGCTCAAGGTTTGGTTGATGCTCAGCGTGGCAATCTCTTCAATGCCGGCCCTGCGCATCAATTTCAAGTTTTCCCGGATGCGGTCAAAGATCACAATCGTATCGTTCACCGAGAATCCAACCAGGGTCAGCAACGCGGCGATCACGGTCAAGCTGATTTCATAATCGAAAATTGCAAGAAACCCAACCGCTATCATTAAATCATGGAGCAGCGCAACAACAGCGGCTACGCCATAGATCCATTCAAACCGAAAAGCAATATACACCAACATGCTGGCCAAGCCAAGTAAAGTTGCATTCAGAGCTTGCTTTCGCAGAGCCGCTCCAACTTTTGGGCCAACGATCTCCACATTGCGAATGGTGAAGCCGGTAATCGCAAATTTCTCTCCCAGGCCAGCAATCACCGCCGGCGTCACGCCTTGCACGCTCTGCAATTCATCGAAGCTGGAAACTAATCCGCCGCGCTCCGGCGCATCGCGGAAAGCCACCAAACTTCTGGCTATCTCTTCAACCTGCGCCAAGGACAAACCGGCAGAAATGAGCGCAGAGGATTCGGATAACTGAGAAGCTGTTTCGGCAGATCCGACTTCATTCCAATTTCTCTTTCCCCCGGCGGCAACGCCAAATTCACCCTCCAAAGCTTCTACGATGGTGCGTCTACCGGCATCCAGATCCGCCTCATTGGTGGAGACTAAATCCAGTCCGATCAGGATTTCGTTATCTTCAGCAGGCCCGTATTGTTGCAGGGTGCTGCTGCCCAAGCCCCGCTCTTGCAGCAACGCCCTCATGCGGTCCAAAGCAGGGGTGTTCTGGAACTTCACGTGAACTTGCGTCCCGCCGCGGAAATCCAGCCCAAAGCGCGCCCCGCCCTTGATGACCACGGCAAAGACTCCCACCGTGCTCAACAGCAAGGAGACCGCAATGAAATACCACTTTTTTCCGAGCCAGTCAATGGATGGATTGCGAAAAAATTCCATAATTAGATTAAAATGCCGCTACGAAAACTAATTCCCTGAAATTCTACTCCCCAGCTAATAATAAAGACACCGCAGAAGTAAAAAAGTTCCTTCTCCGCTCTTGCTTCAAATGCTCAAGCCTTCCTGACGCGGACGCTTTGCAAGAATCAGGTCAAACAGGAACCGCGACACAAACACCGCGGCAAATAAATTGGCCGCCAACCCGATGCTCACCGTCACGGCAAAGCCTTTTACCGGCCCTGTACCGAATAAAAACAGGAAGAACGCAGCGATGATGGTGGTCGTGTTGGTATCGATAATCGTAATGATGGCCTTGCTAAAACCGGCTTCGATGGCGGAAACAGGTGTTTTCCCGGCGCGCAGCTCTTCGCGAATCCTTTCAAAGACGAGCACGTTTGCATCCACCGCCATGCCGATGGTCAGCAGGATTCCGGCGATGCCGGGCAAGGTTAATGTTCCTTGAATGTAGTTGAGGACAGCCATCAGGATCAGCAAATTCAGTGTCAGCGCAACAATGGCGTTGATCCCTGCGAACTTGTAATAAATCACCATGAAGGCCACGACAGCTACTAATCCGATGAGAGACGCTGTTACTCCCGCCCGGATGGAATCCGCACCGAGCGACGGGCCAACGGTTCGTTCCTCCAAATAGCGCATCGAGGCTGGCAAAGCGCCGGCGCGCAATACTAACGCCAAGTCATTGGCGCGCTGCTGGGAAAACTGGCCCGTAATACGGCCGGAATCAGTGATCTGGCTCTGAATGGTGGCCACGGACTGAATCCGCCCATCCAGCACGACCGCGAGCGAATTGCCGATGTTGGCTCCCGTAAATTCCCCAAAGCGCCGCGCGCCGTCGTTGTTCAGCGTGAAGTCAACCTGCGGCCTGTTGTTTTCATCCCGGCCCGGGCGCGCCGTGCGCAGGTCGCGGCCCGTGATGGCAGGAATTCGATTCACCAAATACCATTGCTCCGGCACGGGAGCGGCTGTGGCTTGCTCAGGGGCTTCAACGGAAACAATCAGCTCGGTGCCCACAGGAAGCACTCCACCGTGCATGGCAAGACCATCCTGGCGAGAATTATAAGGTCCGGCGCTGACTTGCTTGATTTCCAGCATGGCGGTGGTGTTGATGATTTCTTTCACCCGCTCCGGGTCATCGACGCCGGGAAGCTGCACCAAAATTTCGTATTCACCCTGCCCGCGTTCCTGGATGGTTGGCTCACTGACGCCCAGGCTGTCCACGCGGTTGCGGATGGTCTCCAAGGACTGGTCCAAAGTCTGCTGCCGAATAGCCGCCAGCGCAGGCTGACGAAGTCTCAGCCGGTAAGTGCCGCCGCCTGCGGATTCATAAGTCCAGTTAATCTCCTGGATTTCCATCATGTCGCGGAAGGCGCTGGTCTGCTCCGAAGGAATTCCTTCGATGGTGATTCCGCCATCGTCCATCAGTTCCGTGGCATCAATGCGCGTAATCGCCGCGTAGTCAATATCTTTTTGGCGAAGGGTCTGCCGCAGCCGCTCGACGGTCTGGTCGGATTCGGCGTTGATTGCTTCGTTCACCATCACCTGCAAAACCAGGTGCGTTCCGCCCTGCAAATCCAGCCCTAAGCGGGTCCGATCCCGCAGGTTATTTAATAATGAATCCCAGCCGGTAGGCAAACCGATGACTCCATAAAGAGAGACCAAGGTAATGGCGATAATGAGAATTGCTTTTTTCTTAAGATTCCGCAGCATCTATATCCTTATATATACCGGTCGGCTCTGTACTGCTTAGTGCCGCCGCCGTCGCCAGACTAAACCCCTGGACTTAACTCTGTCCGGACTCTGGCTGCTCAATCGCAACGACTGCGCTGCGCTGTATTTCCAGCTTGGTCTGCTCGGGCGGGACGCGGATGTGCAGATAATCATCCTTCAAGCTAATGATGGTGCCGCGCAGGCCCCCGCTGGTTATGACCCGGTCTCCATTCTTCAAGTCAGCCAGCATCTGCTGGAGTTTCTTCTGGCGCTTCTGGTTCGGAAGAATCAGGAGAAAATAAAAAACCACAAAAATTGCGATGAGCGGCAAAAAAGTTAATATTGGATTGCCCTCGCCACCAGATTGCAAAAGAAATACCGTCAGAGTCAATGTATTTTTCTCATCTTCCCGCACCTATCACAAAACGGCCCTACGGATAACCGTTTGTCAAAGGACCTCCCCCTGCACGGAAGAGGAAAAATCGGAAAGGAATTGGGAAAAGTCTCCAGCCGCGATATTCTGCCGTATCCGCCGCATGGTGTCAAGATAAAAAAATAGGTTGTGGAAGCTATTCAGAATTCCGCCCAAAATTTCGCCGGAAACAAAAAGATGACGCAGATAAGCCCGGCTATAACGGCGGCAAACCATGCAGGAGCAGGATTCATCCAAGGGCCTGGGGTCGGCGGCAAAGCGCGCCTGACGGATATGCAATCTGCCTTTGGAAGTAAACAACATTCCGTTGCGGCCGTTGCGGGTCGGCAGGACGCAGTCCATCATGTCCATGCCGCGCGCTACAAATTGCGGCAACTCCTCCGGCAGGCCGACGCCCATCGCATAACGCGGCTTGTCTTCCGGCAAACGCTGCTCCGCCGCTTCCATTAATTCATAGCTCAAGGGACGCGCTTCCCCCACAGCCAGCCCTCCAATCGCATAGCCGGGAAAGCCCATCTCCACCAAACGATCCGCGCACTGGCTTCGCAGGTCCGCATAACTGCCTCCCTGGACGATGGCAAACAGTGAACCGGCAGGCTTGCCTTCTTCGAAATGCGGCAGGCCATTCCAGGCGCGAAGCGATTTCTCCGCCCACGCCAGCGTACGATTCATAGCCTTTTCCGCAGTGGCTTGGCTCGCCGGATATTCGATGCACTCATCCAGCACCATGTGGATGTCGGACCCAAGAATCGACTGAATCTCCAACGCCCGCTCTGGCGTCAGGAAATGCTTGGACCCGTCCAAGTGAGAGCGGAACTCCACGCCCTCGTCGGTGACCTTTCGCAATCCGCTTAAGCTGAAAACCTGGAACCCTCCGCTATCGGTCAGAATCGGCCCGTTCCACGACATGAAGCGGTGCAACCCGCCCAGCGAGCGTATGGTTTCCTCGCCGGGCCGAAGATGCAGATGATAGGTGTTGGCCAGCAGGATGGTGATGCCCAATTGTTCGAGCAGTTCCTGCGGCAGGCCCTTGACGCTGCCCAATGTCCACACCGGCATGAACACCGGGGTTTCCACGGTTCCATGCGGCGTTTCCAGTAGACCGGTTCGAGCCTTTGTCTTGGGATCGGTGTGCGTGACCTGGAAGCGGAAGTTTTGCATCACGTTGGCGGCCCGTCAGGCAGCCGCCTCTTGATAGATTTCCAGAATCTGTTTTGCCGAGCGGGACCAGCTATAACGCTTGATTTGCCTCGTGCCCGCTTCGCGCAGTTGCTCCTGAAGCTGCTCGTCCAGAAGGACTTGCTCGATGCCGCGAGCAATGTCGAAAATGTTTTCCGGGTAAACCAGCACGGCTGCTTCGCCAACCACATCGGGCAGCGAAGATACATTGGAGGTGACCACTGGCGTGCCTTGCGACATGGCTTCTAGTGGCGGCAATCCGAATCCTTCGTGCAGGGAAGGAAATACGAAAACCTCCGCCGCCTGGTAAAACACCCGCAGGGTTTCCACAGGCACAAATCCCAGGAACCGGACGTCGTTTTGCGTCCTGGTCCGAATCACCGTGCGGCGAAGATCGGACTGCTCGCTCAGTTCGTCTCCAATAATCAGCAGCTTCAATTTGCCATACACAGGGTGGTCGCGCAGCTCGCCCTTGACGACCGCGAAGGCTTCGATCAGGCGCGGAATGTTTTTCTGCGGCCTGGCGCTGCCGACATAAAGCAAATACGGGTCATGCACGCCATAACGCTCCAGAACCAGGCGCTTCTCCTCCTGGCGGCTTTTCTCCAGGAACCGCGCGTCCAGCGCATTCTCCACTACGGCAATTTTATCCGAAGGGATATCAAATAGATTTTCGATCTCTCGTTTCGTGGCTTTGGATACTGCCAGGATGGTGCGCGCCCTTTGCAAGCTGCGCCGCGCCGTCTTCCACTGCAAACTGCGCCTCATGCCGCCAGCAGTACCGAACAAGTAATCGGCCAGATCGTGCACGGTGATGACATAAGGAAAACGGATGCTATGAACTGCTTTGAGATGGGGTATGTGCAGCAAGTCTGCACCGGATGATTCCAGCAAGTTCTGGAGCCGCAACTGCGACCACCAGGAATCTTTCCTCGGCGCCCATTCCATGGCTTCCGAATTCTCAAACGCTTCCGTTATGGCCTGCGCTTTTTGAGGATCGCCGAGCAGTAAATAATCGTTGGTACGATCCTGCGCCAGCAGCGCGGGGACCAGATTGCGGATGTAGGTCCCGACTCCGAAATCGTCGATGCGCCGGATATCAATCGCAATCTTCATGCTGTTTCGCAGAGGGATTCAGATTGCACTATCGCGCGAAAACTTTCGCCGCTCCGCGCCGCCAACCGTAGAGCGGAAACTGATCGGCGAGTTGCAGCACGCGTTGTCGCACGGCGGCCAACTGCGTTTCATTTTGCGTGTTGCGCAGCGCCTCCGCGATCAGGCCCCCGATGGTTTTCATCTCGCCTTCTTTCATTCCCCGCGTGGTGATGGCCGGAGTGCCCAGGCGGATGCCGCTGGGATTCATGGGCGGGTTGGTGTCAAAGGGAATTGTGCTGCGGCTAATGGTGATGTTGGCGCGGTGCAGAGCGTTCTCCGCCTCTTTGCCGCGCACGCCTTTCGAGAAAACATCCAGCACCATCAAATGCGTATCCGTGCCATTCGATACCACGTGATAGCCTTCCGCCACCAGCGATTCGGCCATGGCCTTTGCGTTGGCTACCACTTGTCGGCCATAGTCCTTAAATTCCGGCTGCAAAGCTTCCAGGAAACAAACCGCCTTGGCCGCTATGATATGCACCAATGGGCCTCCCTGCAAGCCAGGGAAAACAACTTTGTCCACCGCCGCCGCGTACTGCGCCTTGCACAGGATCAAGCCGGAGCGAGGTCCGCGCAGCGTCTTGTGAGTGGTCGAGGTCACGATGTCCGCGTACGGCACCGGGCTGGGGTGAACTCCCGCGGCCACCAATCCCGCGAAATGCGCCATGTCCACCATCATGAGCGCTCCAGCCTTGTCGCAGATTTGCCTCATGCGCGGGAAATCAATGATGCGCGCGTAGGCGCTGCCGCCCGACACAATCAGCTTCGGCTTTTTCTCTATTGCCAACGATTCTAATGCGTCGTAGTCAATCGTCTCGGTCTCTTTGCTGACGCCGTATGGGATCACGTTGTAGACCTTGCCGGAAAAGTTGACCGGGCTGCCGTGGGTGAGGTGCCCGCCGTGCGACAGGTTCATGCCGAAGATGGTGTCGCCGGGCTGGATCAGCGCGGTGTAGGCGGCCATGTTGGCTTGGCTGCCCGCGTGGGGTTGCACATTAGCGTGCTCCGCGCCAAACAGTTGCTTGGCCCGTTCGATGGCCAGGCTCTCCACGCGGTCGGCCCACTCACATCCGCCGTAATAACGCTTGCCCGGATAGCCTTCCGCATATTTGTTGGTAAAGACAGACCCCATGGCTTCCAGGACCGCTTCGGAAACAAAATTCTCGCTGGCAATCAGCTCCAGGTGCTCGTGCTGGCGCTCCGCTTCCGCCTGTATCGCCTCCGCAATTGCCGGGTCTCGCTCCGCCAGCGATCTCGCCATCCAATCTTTTCCGCCCACTCGCCCTCCTTATGATTCCGATTAAAAGGTTAATTTAATCTTTCAGTATACACCGAGACAACTTTTGAATTTTCTGAGGCGGGTTAGTTTCCGGATAACGCGATTATTAGGACTTGAGAGACGGAGGCTGGATGGTTGGTAAACGCTGGGCGACAAGGCAGGACCGATCTGCCGAATCTGAGGCAAAACCTGCCAGTTTCATAGACTTGCTGCGGCGATGCCTGTTCAGGTTCCAACGACTCAGGGCTTCAGCCGCCGCGAGCGCGGTGCGGCTTTTACAACGGCTGGGCTTTTGGCGCGCGAAGCGGACGGTTGCAAGCCCGTGCCATACAGCTTTGTCCGGGTGGCTTGCGCCGACCTTCGCTTTGCGATTAATTGTCGAACGACTGGTACGAGCCCATGAGGTACTTCCATCGTCGTGCTTTTGAAGCCGGCTTCGATTTCCGCGGCAGCTTCTTCGTCACTTTGAGATTCATAGTATTCGAGGATCCGGCGAACTCGGGCCTCGTTCCATCCGCGGGGGTACTTTTCGTTAGTCATGGTTTCCTCCTTCGCCTGCGGCGGATTGCCCGCTTCGCCTTCGAACCCAGTTCCTATGCTGATATGACGAAAACGGAATTGGGGACGGGATCGGGAACATAGCCGGGTAGCCACGGCGGTCACACAAAAGCCACTGCGGCGGCGGCTACACGCGGTTGTCAGAGGCAATTTCAACACGATTTCGGCCATTATCTTTCGCGCGCTTCTTCGCCTCGTTCGCTGCGAGGAGCACTTTCTCGTAGGCCAGGCTGTGGTGCCCTGAAAAAGCAACGCCGATTGAAACGGTCATCCGTACCACATCATTCTCGACCGCGAAAGCGCATTGTTCGACCTGCTGCCGAACCCAGTCCGCCCAATGAATGGCCCATTCCCGCCTCCCGTGCGGCAACAAGAGCACGAACTCCTCTCCGCCATACCGATAGGCAAAGCCTAGCCCGACAACAATCTTCTTGAGCAACGTCTGAAATGACGGCAATAGCGTTTTATCGACGCGCGCTTCCAGGAACTTCGTATTGAACTTCCTGAAATGGTCGATGTCTACGAAGATCACGATGGGTTCTAAGCCCGAGGCAGCCCACATATTAAAATCGTGCTCCGCCTGTGACGCACTGAACAGAATATTGAATTTCTGCTCGAGTTCGCGTCCCCTTGGCAGCGGTGAACGCGCCACGAGGTGATAAGCGCCATCCGTGAAGTCGACCCCGAGGCCAGCCAGATCAAGTACTCGGTCCACGTGTGCGGCGACGAGTCCTTGTTGGTCTTTGTATCTTTCGAAGCAATATGTCAAGACGCCTTGCACGACTGTCTCAAGTTCCGCCGGAAGGAAACGTCCCAGAGTCGACCGCGAGTTTAGACCATTTTTACAGAT
>MEKX01000165.1:0-2487 GCA_001767075.1 Acidobacteria bacterium RIFCSPLOWO2_12_FULL_54_10
CGCACCCGGGCACCCAGATCGACGGCCAAGGCGCGGGTCATTCCGCTCAATGCGGCCTTGCTGGTTGCATAAGCAACAAAGTTCCGCTTGGTCAGCCGGGCATGGATGCTGCTGATGTTGACCACGCAACCCCTGGCGGCTTCGAGTTCGGGAAGCAGGGACTTAGTGAGAAAGAATGGCGCCAGCAGATTGACGTTGAGAGACTGGCGCCAATCTGTCCGGGTAAGTTTGTCTGTCCCACCGAGTATCTGGATCGCGGCGTTGTTGATGAGGACATTGAGACCATTATTTTGCAACCAGCCACGGATGCACTCCAGGATCCCGGCGCCATAGGTTTCATCTTCAACGAGTCGGCCAAGATCGGCCTGAATAAAATGGGCACAGGGCAGGTCTGCAAGTTGATCCGTGATGTCAGTCGCGATCACCTGGTAACCGGCGTCGTGGAACGTACGCACCAGTGCCTGGCCAATGCCACCATTGGCTCCTGTGATGAAGGCGTAACCCTTCACACCCGACCCTCGAGGGATAGAAGTAAATTACGTAGAGATTTGTTGAATTCCGGTAAGCGCGTATAGATTTTCAGGGCTTCCTTGGCATCGTATGTATGTGACATACGGTTGCGGGCATCAAGCATTTCCAGCCATATCGACTCGTCGTCAACCCACTGCAGCGAATATGCCGTTCTCAAACAGGCTTTTGGGGAAGCACCAGGGCTCAATCCTTCTTGCTCGGCAACCGCCTTGATCGATTTCCAGGCCAATTCGAACGTGAATTCAAAATATTGAATACAACCCGCGCGCACAACATCATGGTTGGCAGTAACCTGCAAGGCATCGTTAAGCTGAGACAACGTCTGGGAAAAGTCCTTAAGTAGAGATTCAGGCTTCATAGATCACCTCAATATCGGCCAACGCGGATTGGCGAAATTTGTCATCTGCCCGCGCGAGATCCACCCAGTCAATTCGATACAGGGTGGGAAGATCTTCAATTTTATCTTCCAGTACATAGAAGTCATTAAGCGGCAAGGGCGTTGTGCCAATCACCCCCACATCAAAATCCGACCTCGGTTTTGCATCGCCTCTCGCTCGCGACCCGAACAGCACCACACGGTAACCGGCAAGGCGATCACGAGAATTATGAAACACATCCCGTAGCAATTCACGGATTTCGTCTTCTCGTCTCATTCTCGCATACCGTATTGTTGATCTTGACCCGCGTATAGAAACTCCATCAGCTTGCTAATCGCAATCTCGCTGGTGCGAGTAACAGCATCGACAGTATTTGAGGCATTATGCGAGCCGAAGATACAACGCGGGTGAGTACGCAGGTAGGAATTCATAGGCAGGGGTTCAAGCTCGAATACATCCAGCGCGGCGGAATAGACCTTGCCGGATTGGAGTGCCGCCACCAAGGCGGGTTCGTCGATGACCGGGCCACGACCGACGTTGACGATGCGTATGCCCGGTTTTACCTTGGCCAGGAGTATGCCATTTACCATGTGGTGACTGCTGGCTGTCAGGGCACAGGTGATCACCAGGAAGTCCGCCTCCTCGATACGCTGGGGCCAGACAGCCATTTCCACGGCGGAGAGTTCGCCTGTAGGTCTTGCAACCGGATCATAGGCGATCACCTTCATGTCCGCGGCCAGCAACCGCCTGGCGGTGTTCCTGCCGACATCTCCCAGGCCAATGAGGGCTGCCGTCTTGCCTGCCAGCGAGATACCGCGTGGCTTGGGCCAAGCTCCAGCCCGTACCCCCCGGTCGATCTCGAAGGTTTCCCGTGCCAGGGCGATGATATAGCCCATCGCGAGATCCGCCACTTCCCCCCCGAACATATTCGGGGTATTGGTGATGGGGATACCCAGATCCTTGCAGGCGGTGAAATCCACATTATCGACACCGATACCCCACTTGACGGCGGCCTTGAGTTTGCCTGCCTTGCCGGCGGTAAACACTTCGCGGGTGGCGGGGTCATCGCCGATGATCCAGCCGTCGTGCTGGGGCACCAATACCTTGAGTTCTTCCACCGAGAGGGTTTGCACCACCCTGGGGGCAGTCACTTCGACACCTTGTTTTTGAAAGCTGGGGCGGAAGCTGTCGATCATTCCCAGCATGGGTGGGCAGGTAACCAATACTTTCATTTGGCGCTGCTAGCTTGTTCGAGCAGGTAACGGGCAGCAACGACCGCAAAGTCCCAGTCCTGCGGCGTATCGATATCAATGGATTCAAACTGCGGACCTTCATACAGCATGGGCTTCTTACCTATACGCGCATTGGTCTTCGCAAAGCTGTCCCGAGTAAAGATATATAGATTGGAGTTTTCCTCGTACCAGGGTTCGAGATCCTGAGTACGGATTAGATTATCAGGATCATGGTTTACTGCAGTGCCGTCGGCCCGGTAAAAACGGGTCTGGACCTTGTCCACGGTAAACAGGGAATCCGCCCTGCCCTCTTCCTCGGCGGACTGGAAGGTCTTCAGGGCACTACG
>MEKX01000165.1:2500-5808 GCA_001767075.1 Acidobacteria bacterium RIFCSPLOWO2_12_FULL_54_10
CCGTGCATCTGTGTTGATGATGACCTGGTCAATTTCCTCAACTTCCAGCAGAGTATCCAGGATCCAGCGAAACAAGGGCTTGCCGCAAAATTCGCGGAAGTTCTTCCCCTTGACGCGCTCGCTGTTGGCCTTCATGGGTAACAGGGCGGCGATTTGTTGTTTCATTTTGGTATTATCCTTCGATTATCCACGCTGCTCCGGAAAGAAGTAGGCTTCCTTCTGAACATGGGAAAGTTTTCGGTGATCGTTGTTCCCGATATAGGAACCCCAGTACTGATAAAAGCGGTATTGAACGATTCCAATCACCTGTCTGGTAAATACCCCCTGCTTCCAGGCATTCCCCCAATCGTACCAGATACTGGTTAGGATATAGCGGATCAAATCCCGCTTGCGGATATGGATCTGGGGCATGATGGCCTGCAGGGCGATAGCTTCCCGCTCGAATCTACTCTTAATCCGATCCCAGGTTTCGTTATGGTAGTGATAGACACAGGCCTCCGCCACATAGGCAACACTGCCCCCGCCGGCAATCAGTCTTTTGGCTAATTCCATGTCTTCAAGACCCGTCAAATCCTCATTGTATCGGTATTTTTCCCAGTCACTGCGGCGTATGGCGGCATTGGCATTATTACAGAAGAACCCTCCCTGGGTGAGGTTGTAATCCTCGGGGAAGTACTTGTCCAGGATGCGGCATTCGCTGAAATGGCTATTCGTTCCACCAACCTGCCGACCATAAATGTAATTTGCCCTCTCATCCAGGATCGGGCGGCAGAGCTGTTGCAGCCAGGACTTATCCGTGGGCACGCAATGCCCGCTGATAATTACGAGAATCTCGCCACGCGCAGCTTCACAACCGATATTGAGCGAACGACCGAAGGAAAATTCCTCCCGCTGGATATGTTGGATATCACAACCATACCGCCCGGCTATGGCCAGGGTGTCATCGGTGGATCCCGAATCCACCAGAATTACTTCGAAGGTGAGATCTTTCGCTTCCTGTGCGCCAATGCTCTGCAAGAGTGCCTCGAGGTGCTCGGCTTCATTGAGGGTGCGGATGACGATACTGACTGAGGTACGGGACAAATCAATAACGGTTGGCTGCAAGAGCAACCCGAAGCCAGGCTGCATGCTCTGGTGAATGATCCGGATTTCCTCAGGCTCCACGGAGTTGGCTGCAAACATATCCCAGTGAACGGCTACCACCTGTCGGGCGCCGATTTCGACAGCAAGCTGGAAGGCCTCCCGCACCGACATGTTGCCGATAATGCCGCGCCGGCCCCGAAAATAATTGTGTTCGTTCACTGGAAGAAAGGCAGTATGAACCGGGCCGAGTCCCCTCAATACATCGATGATTTCCTGCCTGGCTGAGGTGTCGCCAGCGAGATAAATACGCTGGCCTTCGTACTCCAGCAGATAGCCGACACAGCGCAATTGTTTTTGTCCATCACGCTCTATTTCCGGATGTGCGGCTGGGATGGCGCGCACTCGTAATTCAGAACCAAGCACCACCCAATCTTCCACGGCCAGACGGATGCGTTCTGAGGAGATGCCCCATTCAGCCAACCGACGCACTACCGGGGCAGGACCGATAAAGCGGGCCTGGGGAGAAGCTGCTGCAAGCTCTGGAATGGTGTGTGGATCGCAATGGTCCATATGCTCGTGGGTAATCAGCACAACATCCGCATCTACCACGCTATTGGGGGTAAAAGGGATAGGCAAACAACGCACCAGGTCAGCCGCATCCAGCTCCTGCACCGAGTTGGATAAATAAGGATCCAGATATATCGTTACACCGGGGAAGGAAATTTTGCACCCGGACTGGCCCAAAAGCTGTACGGGAATACGTGAAACAAGGCTATGGTTCATTTGATATATGTCTGAATCCAGGAAGAGCTAAGGTGGTTGGCAAATTTCCGAGTTGTTGTTTCATCTACTAGAAAATGTGTGGTCGATCCACAGGCATGTACCCGTAACGACAAAGCCAGTCATAATTCATTTCATTGATGATACGTATCTCATCTGCTTCAAGAGTATCTCTGTAAGAAAGCTCATGGTTAGGATCAGTTATATGTGAATCCGATAAAAGCGTTACTTCATACTCATCAGTCGGCAAACTATCCAGTTCCTGCTTAAGTTTTACCAAATCTACTCCTCTGATTCCCACTTTATCCAGGACTTCTTCCATGGTTCTGAGCGGATCATTCATGAAATACTCATAAATAAATTCATAATCAGATTGGTTTCTCCATTCTTCGTGCAACTTCCTATTATATTCAGCATAGTTCATCGTACTGCCTGACTTGGTATAGATATAGAATTTACGTCGAACTGCAGAGGCAACTGTGTCCCTCAAGTCTCTTCTAGTGGTTATAACAACATCAGCGACCTGTGCGACATCTTCTCTTTTTTCATGCGTCTTTATTAAACCGAAGGCATCTGTATTTATGATCGCGTCGATGCAATTCTTGTATTCCGAAAAACAGGATATAAATTTTACTCCTGTTTGCATGAGCGAAAGCCGAAGCAGATTGAACAACACAGTTGACCCTGAATGCCTCATTCCCGCGACAACAATCACTTTGCGCTTTCTGCCAGGTAATTTTGCTTTCCCTGCAAATTCATATCGATCATGACTGATAATTCCGTGCCTGAGTCTTGCAGATTCTTCTGGCAATCTACAATCCAGCAACATATGTACGTCTACGCCAGGGGCGCCGAAGATAATTGATGAACGTATATGCTCAACTGTACGGTCCGTATCATTTCTGATGGCATTAATACGCGCCATCGTTGTGTGGGCGCTGGCCAGCATCATTTCTAGAGCCGTTGTATGGCTACATCCATACTCGATAGCCAGATTTATAAATTCCATGGCATCTGCATGCTGCCCAAGTTGCTGATGAGCTGCTGAAATTACCAGCGCTAGTTTCTCCCTATCCTTATTACGTTCTAATCGTTTAAGGTCAATCTGCGTCAGCTTCTGCCATTCCCCAAACGTCCAGTACCCTCTGGCCAAGTCCATGTCAAAACTTTGCTGATTCCCCAGGATCTGAATTGCAGGGTCTTCAACTTCACCACCTGCCCCAACCAAAGCAACTCCTTTTTTGTGCTTTTTCATTTCGATGGATTTATTTTGGTGCATCAATAGATCCACCGAGGCATTATCCTTGCCGCCTTTCTTTTTCTTTTGTTTATTTTTTTTTGTCATGGATCAACATCTTTCCAAGCATTTCTATCTGCGCTTCTGCTTTCAGAATTTCATTATTTAATTGCTGCTGTTTGATTTCCTGATCATCTTTAGCACGTTT
>MEKX01000166.1:0-9861 GCA_001767075.1 Acidobacteria bacterium RIFCSPLOWO2_12_FULL_54_10
GACCGATTTGACACAAGGTATATCCTATGGATGGCGATTCTGTGCGACAAAAGAAAAATGGCACGAGCGTACTCGGACGATTTGCGGCGGAAGATACTGGAGGAGTATGAGCGAGGGCGTGTGAGCCTGGAGGAGTTGGCACAGCGGTTCGGTGTGAGTCACGGCTACACGAAGAAGATTCGGAAACAGCAGCAACGGAGTGGACAGATGGAGCGAACCCCGCAGCGGTACGGGGGGCGCAGGCGGGCGACGGCGGAAGTGCAAGCTCAGTTGCGGGAGATGATGCGGCGGCAGCCGGACCTGACGTTGGCGGAGTTGCAAGACAAGCTGTGCGAGAACAGCCGGGTGCAGTTCAGTGTGTCAGGGCTCTGGCGGGTGATCGGGCGGATGGGGCTGCGGTTAAAAAAAAGTCGCTTCACGCCCAAGAGCAAGGCACGGCGGAAGCACAGCAGCGCCGTCAGGCATGGCGGGACCAGGTAAGCCGGATCGATCCTCAGCGGCTGGTGTTCTTGGACGAGAGCGGCGTGACCACAGAGATGACCCGTCGGTATGGTCGCGCTCCGCGTGGAGAACGGGTCCACGAGGCCACACCCGCCGGGCACTGGAGCACGCTCACGCTGCTGGGAGCAATGACCGCCGAAGGTCTGCTGGCCACCATGACGATCGAGTCCCCCACCGACGGAGAGGTCTTCCTGGCTTATGTGGATCAGGTGCTTTGTCCGCGCTTGCAGCCGGGACAAGTGGTGATCATGGATAATCTGGCGGCCCACAAAGTGGTTGGGGTGCGCGAGCGGATCGAAGCGGCGGGCGCCCAACTGCTCTACCTGCCGCCCTACTCGCCCGACTTCAATCCCATTGAGAAGTGCTGGTCGAAGATCAAGCAGTTGCTGCGTTCGGCCAAGGCCCGCACCCGGGAGGTCCTCGAAGCCGCTGTTGCAGAAGCCCTCGCCGCCATCACTCCCCAGAACGCCTCCGCTTGGTTCTCTCACTGCGAATACGGGATACACTCTATGTGAAAATGGCCTAGATCGAAAAACCGCGGACAGAGGAGAATAGGGACTGACGAAACGTTCCCCCGGCTCTGTCCATTCGCTTAGTAGTCCAACGTTTGGGCGGGTGCCCCACACGTGCGGGATTTATCTCTCCTCGATAGTTTTTCCTAGCACCCGATCTGTCCACCTTCTTCACCCGCCGCCCTTCGCCCTCCACGCCCGCATTCTACACCCAAACCTTTGCAGCACGCAGGCCCAATCCGAGCCGCGACTCTGAACGACATATTGATGTCGTTCAGGCCCCGATTCCCGGAGCGAGGGAGCGGTTGGTTTCGCCAATTAGAGCCACGCGCGCCCGTCCTGAGCGACGTCCAAGGGCCAGCAAACAGGCCGCTTTGGTAGCCACGATGAGCGCTTTCCTCATCGCAACGTCCTGAGCTTGTCGAAGGGTGGGCTTTTGCATTTGATGTTTAATCAGAGCCGCGACAGTGAAGGAGCACCACCCAAGCTGCGAATCAGCATCTCGCGACTCAGTCGGTTGCCGCTGTTTTTTTAATCCGAGCCGCGACTGGCCAGCCCCGGCCCGCCGGGGCGAGGGAGCGGTTGGTTTTGGTAGCCTCGGCACGCACTTTGTGCCGCAACGTCCTGAACTTGTCGAAGGGTGGGCTGTTCCCTCCGCTGTCATCCCGAGTGAGCGAAGCGACGAGGGATCTGCACTTGCCTTTTCCTACCTGCGCCATCCACGGTTTGCCCTGTCCTCTCGGACACAGCGAGGAATCTTCCTCTGCTTACGTCAGGGCACGACTTCAGTCGTGCCGAAAGTTGCGTTCCCCGCGAGGCGACCATCGGGAGCCGAGCGCACTCCCGCCACGGAGTGGCCATCCCTCTGCTATAATCCCCCCATGCCTCTTTCTTGGAACGAAATCCGCCATCGCTCCATCGCCTTTTCCAAGGAATGGACGGGCGTCAAGAGCGAACAAGCGGAAAAGCAAACTTTCTGGAACGAATTCTTCAATGTCTTCGGTATCCGCCGTCGCGTCGTAGCGAGCTTTGAAGAACCTGTGAAGAAACTCTCGGGCGACTACGGCTACATTGATTTGTTCTGGTCTCGCGTTTTGCTCGTCGAGCACAAGAGTCTCGGCAAAGACCTCGGTAAAGCGGAGTCGCAGGCGTTTCGTTACATACAAGACCTCGCGCGCGAAGGGCGCACAGATGAAATTCCCCGCTACGTCATTGTTTCCGACTTCGCCCGAATTGCCCTGCACGATCTTGAACCGGATGACCAGAGCGATTTGCCTCTGTTTGCCAACTGGCGCGTGGCTTCCCGCGAATTCCCGCTGGCCGACTTCCACAAATTGTAGCCCCCATTGCCCCGATGCATTTTCAACTTGCCTTTTCCACGCTTAAACCTAACAATAGTTCAAACAATGATCGTCCCAAGCCTTTCGACTCTAGAGAAGAAGCAACCGGTCAGTGCGCGGCGCTCACTCTCAAAGCTTCTCTCCACGGACCTCGATTTCCATCGAGAAGCAAGTAATTACGCCAGCCACGCTCTTCACGCTTTTGCCGCCAAGTTCCCCCCACAATTGCCTCGCATATTTATCGAGGGACTCACGCACAAGGGCGAGACCGTCATGGACCCCATGATGGGAAGCGGAACCGCAATTGTGGAAGCCTTCCTGTGTGGGAGGCGGGCAGTCGGTTTTGACATCGATCCTCTTGCCCTGACAATATGCAGGGTGAAAACCCATCCTGTCGACTTTCTGGAAACAACTTGGGCAGGCAAACGGGTGGTTAACTCCGCCATTAAACTCCTTCAGCGCGCCAGCCGCCTCGAACCTGCAATGAGGGAGCGCTTTTCGCCTGCGAGTCTGGAATTCATTGATTACTGGTTCGGCAAGCAATCTCAGCGCGAACTCATGGCGTTACTCCTCGCCATCGAACGTGAGCATCTGGAACAACCACTTTTAGATTTTCTCAAGGTTGTATTTTCTTCGATCATCATCACCAAATCGGGTGGGGTCAGCCTTGCCTATGATTTGGCTCACACACGTCCGCATCTTCTCGAGGGCAAGCCTTACAAAGACGCAATCAAAATCTTTGAGGCGCGACTCGCGAAGTCAGCAGCTTTGCTATCACAGCTACCCTCGAATGGAAAACACGTCGAAATTCAACAACATGACTGCCGGCAACGGTTACCATTGGAGGAGGATTCTGTCCAACTAATCGTTACCTCACCGCCTTACGCAAACGCAATCGACTATATGCGTGCACATAAGTTTTCGCTCGTTTGGTTCGGTGAAGATATCGACGGCTTGAGCACCCTGCGGTCGACCTATATAGGCTCGGAGAAAACTGGCGTGCCTAACACACCCGATCTTCCTAGCTCTGTTTGCAGGGCTGTTGATAAGCTCAAAGAAGTCGACAGCAAGAAAAGTAGAGTGCTGGCGAAATATTTCGCAGATATGAGGCTTGCGCTCGGCGAAATGGTCAGAGTCCTCGAACCCGGACGATGCTGCATCGTCGTGGTAGGGCCTTCAACAATGAGAGGGCAGACCATCAAGACGCATGAGCTCCTCAGTGACATCGGGAATGAGGTCGGCTTTGAAACTTTAGACATTGCAGAAAGAAAGCTTGACCGAAATCGCCGAATGCTTCCGGCAGCGTTTCGCCGGAATCACAACTCACAGATCGAAAGCAGAATGCACGAAGAGTATATCATCGGCTTCCTAAAACCCTTGCGCTGAAAACCTCAAGAAAAATATGCCGACCCGGATAGAAACGCTCACCGCTGTGACCAGAATCTTTGATTCGTCCACTTTTCGGCTCGGCAAACCTGTGGCGGCCACGGCTTGGTCTGGAATCTATCAAGCGTTGCTGTGGTACGAGGCCGTCACGAGCATTCCAGGGCGCATTGGATTACCACATATTATTGATGCCAACCGACTGACTTATCCTTTGTCAACCAAAGGTGAACTGCGCATTTGGCAAGCTCGCGCAGTAGCGGTTGAAAAATACATGGCGGACCAGTGGGAGGTGGACCCGACCAGGATCGCGGGAATGGTTGATAAGCTCATGAAGCTGTCCGCCTACGCTGGTCTTCAACGCCATAACATCCTTGGTAGTGCGTTCGCGGGACTGGTCAAGCACGCCTTGTATCTCTTTGGTTCGCAAAACGTCACTTATGAGTTGGAAGTTGCGGGCGATAATGCTTTTCCCGGCGTTCAACTACCGACGCGCACCGGAGAACCATTCATCGACATCCTGGTACGCAAGCAGGGCCGAAATCGAGGAATCATCTCTACAAAATGGTCGATACGTCATGACCGAATCAATGACCTAACCAGCGAATGCCGCGCTTATAAGAACGCCGCTCGGTTTACCGATACTCAAATCTTTTATTACGTGGCGACCAACGAATATGACCCTGCTCGTGTCGAGAAACCTTTGACTGATAAATGTATCGACGGAGTTGTCCATGTCCACAAGCCGCTAGTTACGGAAGTAAGCGGCCTCGATGGTAGACTAGCCGAATTCCTTGACTTGTCTGAGCTTATTGAACAATCAAACCAGTGGTAGCTGGCGGTGGCTCAAAATCAAAGGTGTCTGTGGGGGCCTGAGAGGAACCAGACCAGCCGAGCGCCAAACAACGCGCTGCCGTGGAAGCCGTCGCGCAAGCGGTGTTGGACGCGCGCAAGAAATTTCCCGAGGCGACGCTGGCCGACCTTTACGACCCGCTGGCGATGCCGCCCGCGCTGGTCAAAGCCCACGCCGCCCTCGACCGCGCCGTGGACCGTTGCTACCGCCCGCAGCCCTTCGACAACGACCGCCAGCGCGTCGAGCACCTCTTTGCCCTCTACGAGAAACTCACCTCCCCCCTGCTCCCCGCCGCCAAAAAATCCCGCCCCCACCGCCTCCTTTTTGTCATAAATTTCAAACGGGACGTGTTCAATTAAGGCTTCCCTCGCGGAAATTTGGCCGTATACTGGCGTGAGAATGGAATGCTGATCGAGCGAAAGGAGTCCTGACATGGTGGGTTGGATCATTGTCGCAGCATTGGCAGTGCTTGTCGTTTGGGGGATCGCGAAATACAACGGCCTGATTACGCTTCGCAATCAGGTGGCCAACGGCTGGAAGCAGATTGACGTGCAGCTCAAACGCCGCCACGACCTGATCCCGAACCTCGTGAGCACGGTGAAGGGCATCATGGAGTTCGAGCAGGATACGCTCATGAAGGTTATCGAAGCGCGTAGCGCGGCCATGGGAGCGCGCGGCGTCAAAGACGCAGCCGCCAAGGAAGGTGCGCTCACCGACGCCCTCTCCAAGTTTTTCGTCGTCGTCGAGCAATACCCGCAACTGCGAGCCAGCGAAAATGTCAACAAGTTGCAGGAGGAGCTGACCTCCACCGAAAACAAAGTCAGCTTTGCGCGGCAGTTTTACAACGACATCGCCACCACCTTCAACACCGCTCAACAAGTTTTCCCGGACAACCTCGTCGCCGGGGCATTCCACTTTCAGCCAGCCGAGCTTTTCGAAATCACCGTCGCCGCCGAACGCGAAGTCCCGGCTGTCAACCTTTCTCTCAAGAAATAATTGGGCTAAACCGAGGGAACCGAGTTTGTGGTTGGAACCGAGAGAACCGAGGGAACCGAGGACTTTCCGCCTGCCTCCATGAACCTTTACGAGCAACAAAAAGCAAATATTCGGAACACTTGGAACGTCATTGTCGTGTTCCTTTTTGTCTACCTGTTCCTCGGTTTCGGCTTCGACTATTTCTACCTCGGTTTTAACCCCTGGTCCCCCGCCACAAATTCTGCAATTGAAGACGCGGCCGCGCGCGCGACGTTCCCTCTGGTTACTGTTTTCGCGTTGCTGATTGGCAGCGGGCAAGCATGGTGGGGCCTGCGATTCGGAGATCAAGCCGTCCTCCGCGCAACCGGTGCGAAACCAGTCGATGCTCATGCCACTGATCCAGCAACGCGGCAATTGCTGAATGTCGTTGAAGAAATGAAAATCGCTTCCGGACTTCCGATGCCCAAAGTTTATATCATCCCTGATGCCGACCTGAACGCCTTCGCTACCGGACGCGACCCGCAGAATGCCTCCATCGCTGTTACGCAAGGGCTGCTCGAAAAACTGAATCGCGAAGAATTGCAAGGCGTCATCGCGCACGAGATGAGCCACATCCGCAACCTCGATATACGTCTGATGACAACAATAGCGGCGCTGGTCGGCGCAGTGATTCTATTAAGTGACTGGGCCATGCGCTCGATGCGCTATGGCGGGGGCGGAAACCGTTCCTCCTCTTCCAAAAAAGGCAGCGGGGGCGCCATCATTCTCTTCGTGCTGTGGCTAGCAGCGGTAATTCTCGCGCCGCTCTTGGCGCAGATTCTGGCTATGGCTGTCTCGCGCCAGCGCGAATATCTCGCCGACGCTAGTGGCGCGGAACTCACGCGCAACCCAGCGGGTTTGGCATCTGCACTCAAGAAAATTGAACTAGCGTTCACACCCACAAGATCCATCAAACGTGGCTCAGCGCACTTGTGCATTGCTGACCCACTGGGGCGCAAAATGGACCTCCGCGAGGGGCTGTTGGCAAATTTACTGGCCACTCACCCACCTATGGCCAAGCGCATCAGCATCCTCTCTCGCATGGCCTACCAGGACCCTGCGAGTCTTACCAAACAGGTGTGATTGAGACTCAAGAAACGACTGCTGGATATAATGCAAGCTGTGCTAGCATGAAGTTTCATCCATGGCGGAAACAATGAAAACATTACTGCTGAATCCACCTTCCTTTGAAGGCTTTGACGGCGGTGCTTCGTCCCGCTGGCCAGCAACTCGCGAAATTCGCTCATTCTGGTATCCCGTCTGGCTCGCTTATCCAGCTGGTTTAATTCCGAATAGCAAACTGGTGGATGCTCCTCCGCACGATATCACCGTCGAGCAGACCATTCAGATGGCCCGTGATTTTGAATTCATGGTGCTGTTCACCAGCACGCCGGGCTTCCAAAGCGATATCCGCCTTGCTCAGGCAATGAAAGACACAAATCCTAATCTGAAGATCTGCTTTGTAGGTCCGCCGGTTACGGCGCAGCCTGAAAAATGCCTTCGAGCCTCGAACGCGATTGATTTCATCTGCCGCCGGGAATTTGATTTTTCAGTTGCCGAATTTGCCGCTGGTAAGCCGCTGTCTGGAATAGACGGCGTCAGTTATCTCAGAAACGACGCTGTGGTCCATAACGCAGACCGGCCACCCATTCAGGATTTGGATTCTCTGCCCTTCGCAGTGGATATTTATAAGCGGGACCTGGATATCACGCGCTACAACGTCCCATTCCTGCTGAATCCATTTCTTTCTTTCTACACGGAGCGGGGCTGCCCGGCGCTTTGCACGTTTTGCCTATGGCCTCAGACGCTCAGCGGCCATCCCTGGCGCACTCGCAGCGCGGACAATGTTGCCGAAGAAGTCCGCCGGGCTTTGAGCTATTACCCGAACCTCAAAGAAATCTTTTTTGATGACGACACGTTCAATATTAAAAAAGCGCGCACCATTGAGTTGTGCGCCAAATTAAAACCATTGAATTTCACATGGTCCTGTACCTCGCGCGTTACGGTGGATTACGAAACGCTTAAGGCAATTAAAGAAGCAGGATGCCGTCTAATGATTGTTGGTTATGAATCCGGCGACGAGCAGATTCTCAAGAACATAAAAAAGGGCGCCACTGTCGAGCAGGCAATCCGATTCACAAAGAACTGCAAGAAGCTTGGCCTGACGATTCATGGCGACTTCATCATCGGCCTACCTGGCGAGACGCCGGAGACCATCCGCAAGACCATCGATTTCGCTAAACAACTCGATGTCGATACAATCCAGGTTTCGATTGCGCATCCTTTTCCAGGGACGGAATTTTACGATTTCGTCGTGAAGAACAATTTCTTAACGACGGAAAACATGACCGATACAAAGGGTCATCAGTTGCCGAACATCTCTTATCCGGGTTTGAGCCACGTGGACATCCTGGATTCTGTCGAGCAATTCTATGGGGAATATTATTTCCGCCCCCGCGTTGTTTGGCGCGTCATTCGAAAAGCCATTTTTGATTCCGTGGAACGAAAAAGATTGTACCACGAAGCTCGCGAGTACCTTGACCTTCGTTCTAAACGAAAGAAACTGGTGGCTGAGCAGCGCGCCGGGCAGCGCGCGTTGGCATCCGGTCCAGCAGTACGCTAACACTCTCCAATTTCCCATGAAAACGACACTTGTCTTGACGGTGGCAGTCCTGGCCAATTCGGTGAGTTCTGTCTGCCTGAGCAAAGGAATGAAAGACTTTCCGGACGGCCAACTCTTCAGCGCCAGTGGACTGCTGGTTATGGGAAAACACGTTATTACAGATCCCTGGATGATTGCTGGCGTGATGCTGTTGATCACGTTTTTGGCTGCATATCTGACTGCTCTTTCCTGGGCCGATTTGAGTTTTGTGCTGCCCGCAACCGCTCCGGGATATATAGTGACGTTGCTGCTATCCAAGTTTTATTTAGGTGAATCGATTTCTCCTGCACGCTGGGCTGGAACAGTTCTAATTGTTCTAGGAACTTTCTTGGTCGCCCGGACCTATCAGCCATCGTCATCAACACTTGCGACTGGCAAAACTGGTCACGAGGGGTTCCATGAGACCTTGGCAAAACCAACTACAGACGCGCTGGGAGACTCTCGATGATCAATTTCCTCCTCCTTAGCACAGTAATTCTTGCCGGTGCAGCAGGCGATGTTAGCGTCGCCCATGGAATGAAGAGAATCGGGGAAGTCAATCGTTTCAGCCTGATCGCTTTGGTCAGGTTGGCAGTGCGTATTGCGAAGAATAAATACATAGGCTTAGGCATCTTCTGGAAGGCTGTTGCATTTTTCACGTTTATTGCTTTGCTGGCGCGGGCCGACTTAAGTTGGGTGGCACCGGCCACGGCCATTAGCTTCGTCGTGGAAACTTTGGCAGCTCGATATCTGCTTCGTGAACATGTAAGCACGACACGGTGGGCCGGCGCATCCATAGTTTGTCTTGGCGTAGCGCTGATCTCGTTATAGACTTGCTTTCCCTGTATAGAGGACTATGGAACATGTCTCTTCCATCACCGTGTGGCTTTTTTTCTACTTTCCATTGATTCTGGCTGCTGGCGCCTGCCTTTATAATCTAGCCGTAACAATAGCCTGTATTGCATTCCGTGCTCAACGGGATAACTCTGCCAGTTATACTCCGCGAGTCTCCATTCTGAAACCAGTTCATGGCATAGAACAGAATTTTTATTCCTGTTTGCGGAGTCATTTTGCGCAAGACTACACTGAGTTCGAAATCATTTTCGGTCTGAGCGGCAATGACGACTCGGCTCGCTGGACGATTTCGCAGCTAAGAAAAGAGTTTCCGCATGTCCCGGTCAAAGTACTTACCTTGTCCGCAGTGCACGGAGCCAACCCCAAGATGGGAAAGCTCGACGAAATGATGCGAGAAGCAAACTACGAAACGATTCTGATCAATGACGCTGACATTCGAGTGCCTCCCGATTATCTGAGAAAGGTCGTGCAGCCACTGGCAGACAAGCGTGTTGGTTTGGTTACCTGCTTGTATAGGGGTATTCCAGCAAGAGGACTGTTATCCGTACTGGAATCTCTGGGCATGAGCGGCGATTTCGCCGGCCAAGTCTTATTGGCTCGTATGGTGGGTGAAGTCCAATTCGGGTTGGGAGCAACTCTGGCCACCGAGAAGCAACATATATCTAAAATTGGCGGACTTGCTCGCTGGGCGGATTACTTAGCCGATGATTTTATCCTGGGTAATAAAATAGCGAAAAGCGGCCTCAGGATTCATATATCTCA
>MEKX01000166.1:9871-32191 GCA_001767075.1 Acidobacteria bacterium RIFCSPLOWO2_12_FULL_54_10
ATACAGTAGTTGAAACAGTTCTCCCGCCGCGGACGATTCCAGAATGGTTCGCGCAGCAGCTTCGGTTGGCCCGCACGGTGCGGTTTTCAAGCCCTAGAGGGTATCGTGGCCTGCTTCTTTCTTATGGGATACCGCTAGCTTTGATAGCCCTGATCGCATACCCGTCTTCTCATTTGGCACAGATAACTTTATTACTGGCCATTTTAACCAGATGGCTAGCGACAATGACTTCAGGAATACTTGTCTGCGGCGATCCATTGATTAACAAGTACTTCTGGTTGTATCCGTTACGGGATATTCTCTCCTTTGGCATATGGCTCGCAAGCTTCATGGGCAGAACCGTAACTTGGCGTCATGTACGATATCGCCTGGAGACTGGCGGGAGGATTACTCCCGCTTGATTTGGCCTATTTATTTTGATTTGCCTGATAAACCCAGGTTCCTACCGCAACATCTGAATGAATATGGTGTTTAATAAGTTGTATATGGAGGCATTGATCACCGGAACCGACGCTGAATTGATGCTGCGAGTGAAGGAGGGTGATGAAAGCTCCTTCGTCGGGTTACTATTGCGTTATCGCAAACCGTTGGTCAATTATCTATATCGGATGGTGCAAAACGCTGGCGTCGCTGAGGAATTAGCTCAGGATGTATTCCTGCGCGTTTATCGGGCAAGGCATACATATGAACCAACGGCAAAGTTCACCACTTGGCTCTACCGTATAGCAACGCACGTAGCGCTAAATCACCTGCGCGATGGCCGAATCGCTCGGAAGTCGGATTCGCTGGATGAACCGGAGAACGCAACTGCAAGAATCCTAAGCAACGGTGAACTAAGCGCCGAAGAACGATTGGTAGCTAATGACAGAGAGCGGGAAATAAGGGATGCCATCCGTGCTCTGCCAGAAAAACAGAAGGCCGCTGTTTTGTTGCACAAGTATCAGGAGCTGGATTATAAGCAAATTGCTGATGCCTTGGACTGTACGGAGTCAGCAGTGAAATCGCTGCTTTTCAGGGCCTATGAAACGTTGCGCGTCCGGCTTGCCCATTTGGTGGGGCCCAGGCTAGCGGGAGAAGGAAGGACAAAATGAAGTGTCATGAGATGGAAAACTATGCGATTGCTTATCTGGATGAAAAACTTTCATCCAGGGAGCAAGCCGCTGTGCAACAGCATCTGGAGCGCTGCGGCGCCTGCGCAAGCCGATTGAAGAGCTTCTCGGAGATATCGAACATGCTCTCCGAATGGGAAGATATTCAGCCGTCCAATGCATTTCATGTCCAACTGGATCGCAAAATTCTTGAATCTGCCCCAAATAACTGGTGGCAAAGATATTGGTCTCAGATCATGCCTCTAAGTGCGCCTGGTCCGGTATTTGCATCGCTGGCCGTATCGTTCTTCTTAATAGCTGTGCTGGTGATGCGCTATACACCGTCAACTGAGGATATTTTCACTGGCCAGCAAGCGCAGCTTTCCAATATTGCAAATACGGCTGGCGTAGACGAGTTGGCGCTTTATGAAAATCTATCCTTGCTCGAGGATTGGGAGGTTGTCTCCAATTTTGAGGTTTTGCAGGAGATGAAAAGGTAATAAAAGTATGAAGATATTGCGAAATATCGCTGGAATTTTACTCCTATCATGCGCGATAGCGATGGCGGGCGTGACGGAGAGTTTCGTCCCAGGACCATCTGTGGCACAAACGTTCATACAGGCGAGCGATTTCCCCATATGGATCGCCCAACAACGCGGTCGTCGCCCAGAAGGCCCACCGCCCGGCCGGGGACCACGCCCTGGGGGACCACCGCCACGTCGTGGCCCAGATGATGGACCTCCGCGCGAGGGAGGTTCTCCGGAAGACTGGGATCGACCATTACCGCCTCCTCAAGTGATGGAGCGCTTGCGGCGGCTTCCTCCCGATGAGCGGGAGCGGGTTTTACGAAACAACTGGAGATTTCAGCAGCTTCCCAAAGAACGCCAGGATCAATTACTCGACCGAATGCGGCGGTTTCAGGAACTCTCGCCGAATGAAAGAGAACGCATCGAAGAGCGGTTTTCCGTATTCCGCAACCTGACTCCGGAACAGCAGGGGAAAGCCCGCAAGGTCTATGAGGAGCATTGGAGCAAGCTGGAGCCGGAGCGCCGCCGTGCCATTGTGGATGAGTTTCGCATCCTGAGAGAACTGCCAGAAAAAGAACGTGAAAAGCGTTTAGAAAGCGAAGAAATTAAAAATCGCTTTAATCAGCAGGAATTGGAAGTGTTGAAGCAACTTTCAAAGCTGTAGCGCACAGTTCTGTCTATCAGCATTGTTCAATACCGGAGCCAAATGCTTCAGTGGCTCTTCCGTGAAACCCGCCCGGCAGGACAACAAATACCAATAAAATCTCCGTTTTAATCTCGTAGCATAATCAATCATGGTCGTGCCAACATGATCAGGAATGATAATTCGGGAAAACGGAATGGATCGCTCTCAAGCCCGCCAAATCTGCCGTGATTTATTCCTTAACACATTATCCTCGCTCAAAATCGGCCCGCGAATGCGGCAATGTGCCTGTTTCCAAACCGGCATTTTGAAAGTGGCTGGGGACTCTTACGATTTATCTTTGGAACGTCCCATTCGGGTCATTGCGGTCGGGAAAGCAGCAAACGAGATGGCCGAAACCGCCGCTGAATTATTAGCCCCTGCTAAGTTCAATGGGATCGTAGTGTCACCCGTTTATCCTAATCAACCGAACCCTCAATTCAAATATTTCCAAGGAGGTCATCCCTATCCCAATCAGCAAAGCCTGCTTGCAGCAGAGGCTGTGATGTCACTCCTGGATCATCGAAATATTTCTGCGAACGACTTAGTGCTGTTCCTTATTTCCGGTGGCGGGTCTGCTCTGCTGGAAATGCCGCTTAAGGATTCGCGCAGTACCATGCACGATGTGACAGTTTCCCTCGATGACCTCCGTAGTTTCTACGAAATCTTAGTGACCTGCGGGGCAAGCATTCAAGAAATCAACACGGTGCGAAAGCATCTTTCTGCGGTGAAAGGCGGTCGGCTGGCGCATGCGGCATGGCCCGCCAGTCAGATCACGTTATACGTTTCAGATGTCCCGGAGCATTTGCCATCAATGGTCGCTTCTGGACCAACAATGCCAGATGAATCCACAATAGAAGACTGCGCTAACGTATTATCACGATATGGTCTACTTGACTTATTGCCCGGTTCAATTCGGATGCTCTGGCAGTGTGTGCAGGACACTGAGACTCCAAAACCGGGGCATCCTTGTTTTACGCAAAGCCGCTACTATTGTTTGATGTCGAATCGGGATGGGATCGATAAAATATTGGAACTGGCAAGTAATCAGGGCCTGCTTGCCGAAGCAGACATTAGCTGCGATGACTGGGACTTCCGCGGGGCTGCGGATTACCTGATCAATCGACTGGAAATTCTTCAAAAGCTACATCCTGGCCGTTCCGTTGCGATAATCAGCGGGGGCGAGTTAAGTTGTCCCGTCACTGGCAGTGGGATGGGAGGAAGAAATCAGGCGTTTGTGCTCGATTGTGTCGCGAAGATTGCCGGAAAACTAATTGTTGTATTAAGCGCTGGAACGGACGGGATCGATGGAAACAGTCCATCATGCGGAGCCATTGCAGATGGAACGACCGCATATCGCGCCGCATCAATCGGTTTAGACCCGGCAACTTTCTTAAGCCAATCAGATTCATTCCATTTTTTTAAAACCGTTGGTGATGAATTTACTACAGGACCAACTGGAACCAATGTCCGCGATCTGCGAATACTTATCGGGTATGACGCAATCTATGGCGCCGAGTTATGATAGTGCTTTGCTGCATCGCATAGCAGGAGCGTTCACGGAAAGATGCTTCAAATCTCGGCGGTTATAATTACGCACAATGAAGAAAAACGCATTGGCATGGCGCTGGAGACTCGCAGCATCGCCGATGAGATCTTAGTTGTGGATAGTGGCAGTACGGATGGAACAAGGGGAATCGTGGAGCGCTATGGGGCGCGTTTTATTCATCATGATTGGCAAGGTTACGCAAAGCAAAAGAATTTTGCTGCCTCACAGGCAAAATACGACTGGATTTTAAGTCTAGATGCTGATGAGGCGCTCAGTCCAGAACTGGCTTCCGAAATTCAACAGATAAAAATCAATGGCACAGGGGATGCTGTGGGTTTTTTAATGCCCCGGCTGGCGCGCTATCAAGGCCGTTGGATACGACACTCCGGCTGGTATCCGGACTGCAAGCTTCGTTTATATGACCGGCGCAGGGGAAGTTGGACTGGAAACTATGTTCATGAACAAGTTACAGTGGACGGTCCAGTACAAATGCTGAAGGGCGATCTGCTCCACATCACTTGCGATTCACTTGAAGAGCATCTGCGCACTCTGGACAGATATACAAGCCTAGCGGCTCAGGAATCTTGCGATAGCGGAAAGAGATCGGTTCTGCCAATGCTGTTGGCTGGGCCGCCGTGGAAATTTTTCGAAACCTATATCCTCCGTCGAGGCTTTGCAGATGGTTTTCCTGGATTCGTTATTTCCGTGATGGCTGGCGTTTACGTTTTCGTCAAATACACTAAATTATGGGAACTGGTGCATGGCAAGAAACATAACAAGACTTGAAACGCGGTAACATTGGGTTGTAGAGAGGAAGAGATGAGGATTCTTCATATCGATACGGGAGAAGGCTGGCGTGGCGGTCAGCAGCAATTATACTGGTTGGCGCGGGGACTTCGTGACCGGGGTGCAGAGCAAGTCATCATGGCATCGAACGGATCTCCGCTTGAGGATAGAACACGACGCGAAGAGTTTCGTGTCATACCTCTAACTCGACCAGCGAACTCCTGGGGTAATATTCGCCAGGTGCGCCAAATCGTTCGTAACTTCGACATCATTCATGCCCATGATGCCCACGCGCATTCTTTGGCTGCAATGGCCACACTTGGCAGCCAAAATTCTCCTCGCTTGGTTGTATCTCGCCGTGTGGCGTTCCCAATCGGCCTGCTGAGCCGTCCCAAGTTTGAAATCGCTGACGCCTATGTAGCGGTATCGGATTTTGTCGCGCATCAATTGCTGGAAGCTCAAGTTCCCGTAGGCAAGGTCCATGTGATCTATGACGGCGTTAACGCACCCAAATTGCCGCTGCCGGCAGAGGATCGCGCTGCCATGCGCAAGCAATACAAAACTGGAAACAATGTTTTCTTGCTAGGCTCTCTCACTAGCATTGCCCCTGAAAAGTTATTGCGTGAGCAGATTGATTTACTGAGCGAGCTGCCCGTTTCAGTCCACCTCTGGATTGGACGGCCAGCCGCAGATAACAGTATTACTAAAGAAGAAACTGAACTGCTGGATTATGCGCGCAGTCGCGGCCATGAGAAGCGATTTCGAATTGTTCCTGTTGCGGAAGACGCCACAACATTTCTTTCCTGCTTGGATCTATTTCTCTATTTCAGCCGCATGGAAGGGCTGGGTTCAGCCATTCTGCTGGCGATGGCTTGCGGCTTGGCTGTGGTTGCCAGCGACGTGGGCGGAATACCGGAAATTGTGCGGAACCATAAGACTGGTTTGCTGGTGCGCAATGGTCCGAAGGACGAACTGTCGCAAGCCGTGCGCTCATTGATCGATTCGCCACCTTTGCGGGAGCGCTATGGCGCGGCTGGGCGGCGCTTCGTCCTCGAAAATGCGACGGCTGATATAATGGTTTCCAAAACAATGGCCGTTTATGAACAACTCCTGCTAGGAAGGGATTCACACCCCTCGTGATCGCTGCGTACATCTTCCTCGTCGGTTTGATTATTGGCAGTTTTTTGAACGTCTGCATCCATCGCCTTCCGCGCGAGGAATCCGTAGTTTCGCCACGCTCACGTTGTCCCCAATGCAGTCATCTAATCGCAGCCTACGACAATATACCGCTGCTTAGTTACCTGATCCTTGGGGGGCGGTGCCGATATTGCAAGACACCCGTCTCGCCTCGTTATTTCATTGTTGAGTTGATTACCGGGCTGCTTTTCTTTTTTTCCTATTATATGAACGGCATTTCGGTGGCTTTCGCTAAAATGTCCGTTCTTTCTGCTCTGCTTTTGGTGCTGGTCATGATCGACTGGCAGGAGAGAATCCTTCCCGATAAGATCACTTTTCCAGGCATGGCGTTCGGGGCAATGTTTAGTTTGATGACTCCGGTAGGAGATGGCGCGTCCGCGTGGCTCTTTCGTATAAGTGGCATTTATGAATTGCCATCATCAATCGCATCCTTCAGCGACGGTCTATTGGGCGCTTTAGTTGGCGCCGGGTTGCTTTTTGGCATAGGCGAGATTTATTTCCGTCTTCGCGGCGTCGAAGGGATGGGTTTTGGCGATGTCAAAATGATGGCGATGGTTGGGTTTTTCCTCGGCCCGAGACTGACGCTACTGACAATATTTTTTGCCTCAATTGTTGGCTCAATTATCGGCATGGGCATTATTCTACTTTTGGTCAGTAAACCATCGTACTACAAGCGAATGAGACGCCACTTTCCTGGCATCGCCTCCCTCCGATTTTATTGCGTCCTTTTCGGACACAAGCAACGCAGATATCCAATTCCCTTTGGATGTTTTTTAGGTATAGCGGCTCTCGTTGCGGCGGTGTGGGGGATGCCGCTGCTGAATTGGTACTTGGGGTTTTTCAGGTAAATTCTTCGGAACAATTCTTATTGCGTTATTCCTGTTGAGTTGAATCGATAACGACCTGAGATTCAGCGTATTGATTTACCGCGTTGCAACAACCCAAAAATTCCGATACTATCTTGCAAGTCCCATCGAGCGGAAATTCGTAAAGGAGCGTCGAGCCAAGTCATGAGGAATCTGTGCCCAATTGTGATTTGCAATATATTTGCAAAAATTAAACCATCGTTCCATCGCAGCACGATCCTGGCATGGATACTGTTGACATTGCTGTCAAGATTCGCTGTAGCTCAGCAACCGCCCGCAGCAACAAACGGATCTCACGGTACAAAGACGATTCGTGCTTTAAGGGCTGAAACTGGAGTTACAGTCGACGGCAACTTGAACGAAGATGCCTGGCAAACTGCACGTATCTCCTTGGGGTTCCGGCAGCGTGATCCGCAGGAGGGCGCTGATTCATCCGAACGCACGGAATTCCGCGTTCTATATACAACGACGACTCTTTACATAGGCATCGTTTGCTATGATGCAAGTCCTGAACAGATTATTGCTACCGAGCGCCGGCGCGATAACAATCTGGGAAATGACGATACGATAACCATCGCGCTCGACACGTTTCACGACCACCGCAATTCCTTTCTATTCCGCAGCAACCCTCTAGGCACTCAATACGACGCACTGATTACGGATGAAGGCAGAGACACCAATGCAAATTGGGATGAGAAATGGGATGTTGCATCCCAAGTCACCGAATTCGGCTGGGTTGCTGAGTTCGCAATACCATTCAAAAGCCTCCGAGTGAAAGAAAATGAAGGAGCAAACTGGGGGCTGGACATCGAGCGGGTTATCCGGCGAAAAAATGAACAAACTTATTGGAACAATTACCGTCGCGGATTTAAATTGGAGAACGCATCGCAGGGTGGACATCTGGAGGGACTGGAAGGATTTGACACAGGCACCAGGTACCGCGCAA
Source organism: Acidobacteria bacterium RIFCSPLOWO2_12_FULL_54_10 (assembly GCA_001767075.1). Taxonomy (GTDB): domain Bacteria; phylum Acidobacteriota; class Terriglobia; order 2-12-FULL-54-10; family 2-12-FULL-54-10; genus 2-12-FULL-54-10. Next base: position 17,513 of record MEKX01000166.1, read on the forward strand.
AACCTTTTCTGGTCGGGGGATTTAACCAGGCTACACTGAAATCCGAAAGCAATACGGAGAATGTTACCGAAGTCGGCATGGAAGTATTTAAATATCGCATCACGCCGGGCCTGACGGCCGATCTGACTTGGAACACCGATTTTGCGCAAACGGAGATCGACGATCAACAGGTGAATGCGGACAGTCGCTTTCCATTGTTTTTTCCGGAAAAGCGGGAGTTTTTCCTGGAAGGCGCGGGCATCTACGAATTCGCTTCAGCACAGAGAGAGGGCCAGCGGGAACTTAAACTTTTTCACAGCCGGCGAATTGGAATCTCTCCAAATGGCAATACCGTTCCGATAGTAGGCGGTGGCCGCGTAACTGGGAAGATTGGCCGATTCAGCCTGGGAATGATGAACATTCAAACGGATTCGCTCGACTTCGATCCTCAGAACGATACGGTAAAGCTCCGTAACGAAAAAGTTCCTGAAAGCAACTACGGCGTTGTGCGTATTAAACGCGATCTCTTGCAGCGTTCATCCATCGGTGCTTTCCTTGTAAATACAGAGCGTGCCGGCAGCAAGTTATCCAACCGGGTATACGGCGTGGATGGAAATTTCACGTTCCACCGATACCTGAATATTAATGGTTTTTTTGCTGACTCCAGAACCCGTGAAGGATCGGGCAAAGTATCGGACGAGGACTGGGCTGCCAGCGGTACCATTAAATGGGATAGCGATTTCTGGCTCCTGGCCGGTGAGTTTGTTGGCATCGAGCCGAATTTCCGCGACGACCTCGGTTTCGTCGGGCGCAGAAACATTCGCCGAATGACGCCCGTGTTCGGCATTCGGCCCAGACCAGCCGGAAATCTATTCCGGCAAATTGAATTCAGCTTTCGCGGCGACTATATAATGGACCGCAAATGGGATCCGGTGACTAGAATCAACCACTATGACATCCGCATCGATTTTGAGAGCGGCGACAATGTCACCATTGCTCCGCACACCAGAAAAGAGCGAGTAGACGGAGATTTTAATTACAGGCATGGTGTTTTCGTGCCAAAGGGCGAATATAGCTGGCCTTATCTGAACGTTTTCTACACATCCAACCCTGCCAGGAAGTTCACGGGGCGCATTCAATACCGGGGAGAGTATGGTTTTTTTGGAGGTGATTTTACTCGCTGGACGTTTGGGCCCATCTGGAAAATCAGCGGAAATTTATCTTTGGATGCAGATTACCAGCTTGAGCAATATAAATTTCCGACGAGTTACCGCGCTACCGATCCAAAGTATGCGGACAGGGAATTTGTAGATCACTTAGTGAACACCAAGATCAACTATGCGTTTAACAATCGATGGCTTACCACGACGACCCTTCAGTTCAACACGGCGGAATCCGTGGCGGGCGTGAATTTCCGCTTGAACTACATCTTCCGTCCGGGAGATGACTTTTTCCTGATCTACAACGAAGGGCGGGTAATCGAAGGGCCGCGTGATGGCTTAAATGACCGCTCGTTGATCGCCAAGTTCACTTATTCATTCGACTTCTAAACGCGAAAACGATTTCGCCAAAATGCGGGATTATCGACTAGATTGGATTACGCGCCGTTCCTTAATTCTGAAATTGCCGGACAACACAAAATTGATGGCTTCTGAATAGATTCGGTGCTCCTCTTTGAGGATGCGCGCGGAAAGAGTTTCGGCGGTGTCTTCGTCTAAAATGGACACGATTGCTTGGGCGATAATCGGACCTGCATCGAGATTTTCGTCAACAAAGTGAACCGTGCAACCGCTGAACTTCACGCCGTGCTGCAATGCCTGATGCTGCGCTTCCAAGCCAGGAAACGATGGCAAGATCGAAGGATGAATATTGAGAATTCGGTTTGGAAAATGGGAAACGAAATAAGCGCTGAGCAGACGCATGAATCCAGCCAAACAAACCAGATCGACTTTCTTTTCCTTAAGAACATCAACTACCATTCGGTCGTATTGTTCTCGCTCGAATCCTTTGGACGGAATCAAGCGTGTCTCCAAACCTCTCTTCCTTGCTTCTTCCAATCCGGCAGCATCAGCACGGTTGCTGATTACAATGGCGATCTCAGCGCGAATTTTTCCCGCGGCAATGTTGTCCGCGATGGCCATAAAATTCGACCCACGCCCTGATAGTAGTATGCCAAGTCGTGGCAATGTCCCCATAACCTGAGCTTATCCTTTCCTCTTAATTCGCTGCTTTTGCATTTCCAGAGATAGAGGTTGATTTTCAAATGCAAGACTGCGTCTTCCCCGTGCTATCCGGCCTATTTGATAAAAGACCTCTTTCCTTTTTCGTAAGAGCGTCTCTGCTTGTTTCATTTTGGACGGAGGTATCACCAAAACCATCCCGATTCCCATGTTGAATGTGAGCCACATTTCTTCATCGGGCAAACTGCCAATCTCGCGCAATAATTCAAACACAGGCAGCGTGGGCCAGCTCCCTTCATAGAGACGGGCCTCCAGACCCCTAGGAAGAATACGCGGCACATTTCCCGGAAGGCCTCCACCTGTAATGTGAGCTGCTCCGCTTAAGGTCCCGGCGTCGGTAAGCGACCGTAAAAGTTTCCCGTAACATCGATGAGGTTTGAGCAGTTCGTCTGCCACAGTGCCCCCAAGTTGCGGAACGCGCTCCTTCAGCGCATATCCTGCGGTTTCGAGCAGCAGCTTTCGTGCGAGTGAATAACCATTAGTGTGCAATCCTACGGAAGGCAATCCAAGTAGTATATCGCCCTCTCGAATTTGGCTGCCGTTTAATATTTTTTTCTGATCTACTATCCCAACAATGAATCCCGCCAGATCATATTCCCCATCGGCATAAAATCCAGGCATCTGCGCCGTTTCTCCGCCAATCAGCGCACATCCATTTGCTTTGCACGCATCGGACAATCCCCCAATCACCTGCTCTATTACCAGAGGGTTCAATCGGCCTGTAGCCAGGTAATCCAGAAAAAATAAAGGTTCCGCACCTAGTACGGCTATATCATTCACACAATGGTTCACCAAATCCGCCGCAACGCTTCGGTGATGTCCGGTAGCAAAGGCAATCTTCAATTTTGTGCCTACACCATCAGCGCTACTGACCAGGACTGGAGATCTTTTGCCAGTTTTCCCGATGGAAAAAAGCGCTCCGAAACCACCCACACCTCCGATCACGCCTCGCGTAAATGTTCCCTTTGCTAAAACTGCAATGCGCTGCTTCACGAGGTCGGCGCTGCGGATGTCGACGCCTGCACTGGCATAAGTTATGGGAGGATTGTTCATAGAAGGATACGACTCTTAAAGGATTGATTTATCGGCGTTGATTCGCTTCCGCCTGAAGCTGCACTAGCTTTGTAGGATAGTTTCCCGTATAGCAAGCCGTGCAAAATTCACCCTTATCATCCCCGACAGAAGCTAGCAGCCCTTCCAGGGATAGGTACACCAGACTATCGGCTTCCAAGTATTGGCGAATCTCTTCCACATTATGTGAGGAGGCGATCAGTTCTTTCTGCGTGGGAGTGTCGATGCCATAGAAGCAAGGGGAAATCGTGGGCGGACAACTGATCCTTACATGAACTTCGCTAGCTCCGCCTTCGCGGACGATCCGCACGATCTTCCGGCTGGTGGTTCCTCTGACGATGGAATCGTCCACCAATACAACTCGTTTGCCTTCCAAAATGCTGCGAACGGGATTCAGTTTGAGCTTTACGCCGAAATCCCGGATGCTCTGTTCGGGTTCAATAAACGTCCTGCCGACGTAATGATTACGGATGAGCGCGAAATGGAAAGGCAATCCCGATTCCGCGGAGTAACCAACTGCTGCCGCTACACCAGAGTCCGGCACGGGCACAACAATGTCGGCATCAGCCGGAGCTTCGCGAGCCAAGCGGCGCCCGAGATTATCTCTTGAGCTATGCACGCTCCGCCCGAAAATCATGCTATCTGGACGCGCGAAATATACGTGCTCGAAAATACAGAAAGAATGTTGATTTTCAGGCGCAAAGCGCGTTACGCGATACCCTTCGCTGTTTACTTGAACAATCTCGCCCGGTTGCACCTCGCAGATCGTCTGAGCGCCAATTAGATCAAACGCGCAGGTTTCCGAGGCAAAAACGAACGCTGAATCGGCAGTCAGTTCCGGCAGGCTAGCTTGCCCGGGTATACGGGGAAGTATGCCCATAACCAGCGGTCTGAACCCGCGTGGGTCGCGCACTGCGTATAAATGATCCTGATGCAAAACCACTAAGGAGTATGCACCTTCAAGCTGTAAAAGCGACTCTGCCAGCGCATCCGGAAAATCCTTTTTCTTGGAACGGGCGATGAGATGAAGAATGACCTCCGTATCACTGGTGGTTTGGAAAATAGAGCCGCCGTCTTCCAAAGTTTTTCTCAACTGCCGCGCATTGGTCAGATTCCCGTTATGAGCAATAGAGACAAGACCCCTATTGAAGCTGGCCGTGAGCGGTTGGGCATTGAGAAGAACCGTGTCGCCAGCAGTAGAATAACGAGTATGTCCGATGGCAACCCAACCGCGCAGTCTCTTAAGCGTGTTTTCGGAAAAGACATCGGCAACCTGGCCCATGCCCTTGTGATGGCAAATCTTTTTCCCATTGCTGGATACGATTCCCGCGCTTTCCTGGCCGCGGTGTTGTTGGGCGTATAAACTTAAATAGGCAAGTTTCGCTGCTTCCGGATGACCATAAACACCGACGATTCCGCATTCATCGTGAAATTTATCGTCCATAGCGTTCCCTTTGATGGTTTTGAAAACAGGGCCTGCTGGTTTCCGATAGCTGGGTCGAGTGCTCATATTTTTTCTATCGCGGCTTCCAGGGCTGATTCGTATAGATTCTTCATCAGAGAGATAGGAACTTCAAAAAGTGGCTGACGATCAAAAGAAATCTTCAAACTGTTTCCGCCGGTCGTTCCCAGCACCGCCACTGAGAGATTATATTGTCCCGCAATCCGGGATGTTTCGGCAACTTGATCTAGGTGGACAGTGACCATTATTTGAGACGGGTCTTCGGAAAACAACCATTGCAGCGGATTTTCGTTCTGAGCTATCTCTATCGTAGCTCCCACATTCTTTCCAAAACAACATTCAGCGACTGCTACAGCTAACCCTCCATCGCTGATGTCGTGGGCTGACCTCACAAGACCTGCTTGGATGAGTTGACGGCAACACGCTTGCACCTTCTTTTCCCGTTCAAGATCTACATCTGGCGGGAGGCCCCATATTGATTGAAGAACCGTTTGAGCATATTGCGAAGAACCAAAAATTATCTCGAAATCCTGCTGCGAGATATTGTGCTTTCCGAGAAGTAAGATTGTAAGGCCTTCTTCAGGAAAAGTTAAAGTGACATGGGATTCAACACGATTTAGCACTCCAACTATCCCCAGCACGGGCGTTGGATATATGCCTCGACCATCGGTTTCGTTGTAGAAGCTTACGTTCCCTCCGGTGATCGGGATCTGCAATGCCTCGCAAGCTTCCCGTATCCCCTCCACGACTTCGTAAAATTGCCACATTATCTCGGGCTTTTCCGGGTTGCCGAAATTGAGACAATTGGTTGCAGCCAGAGGACGAGCTCCCGTGACGCTCACGTTGCGGGAGCTTTCAGCAACCGCCAAACGCGCACCCCGGCGCGGGTCCAGGAAACAATAACGGCCATTGCCATCCAACGCCATAGCCAAACCCTGGCCGGTCTCTTTCACGTGCAGCAATGCAGCGTCGCTACCAGGCCCTACAGCCGTGTTGGTCCGAACCATAGTGTCATACTGCTCGTAAATCCACCGTTTGGAAGCTATCGCCGGTGCGCTCAAAAGCTTGAGCAAATCCTGCGCTAGTTCATCTCCTGTGCGCGCATGGATTCTGACCGAAGGATCAAGCGGCACGATGCGCTGGGGAGATGCTATTGGGCGATTATAGACAGGAGCTTCTTCGGTAAGCGCATCATTGGGAATTTCAGCAACCAATTCTCCGTGTTGCCGCACCCGAAGCACTGGTTTATCAATGACCGTACCGATCTCCACAGCATCCAGTCCCCATTTCCGGAATACCTGGTACACTTCCTCTTCGCGTCCACGCTGTGCTACCAGCAGCATGCGTTCCTGGGATTCGCTCAGCATAATTTCGTAAGAACTCATTCCGGTTTCGCGCTGAGGCACCCGATCCAGTTCGATCTCGATTCCGGTCCCTCCTCTTCCACCCATCTCGCAAGTAGAACAAGTCAGCCCAGCAGCTCCCATATCTTGAATTCCAACCACCGCGCCTGTCTGCATGGCCTTCAGGCAAGCCTCCAGAAGCAGCTTTTCAAGAAACGGGTCTCCCACCTGAACATTCGGACGTTTCTGCTGTCCGTCGCTCCCGGAAAACTCGGAAGATGCCAGCAAAGATGCGCCGTGGATGCCATCTTTGCCAGTCTTGGCTCCCACATAAATCACAGGATTGCCCGAGCCACCTGCACGTCCATAAAAAATCTGGTCTTTCTTTGCTATCCCCAGCGCGAATGCATTAACAAGAGGATTGTTCTGATAGCAAGGCTCGAATACAGCCTCTCCTCCAATCGTAGGCACGCCAAAGCAATTGCCGTAGTGAGCGATCCCGCTGACCACGCCACGCAGTATGCGGCGATTAAAATAGGCGTTTACCGGCTTTGTTCCTGGAGGACCTGCGAAACCTGATTCAGCAATGGGACCGAAGCGCAACGAATCCATGATCGCAATTGGACGGGCGCCCATCGTAAAGATGTCGCGAAGAATTCCGCCGACCCCTGTGGCCGCCCCCTGGAAAGGTTCTACAAAGCTTGGATGGTTATGAGATTCAATCTTGAAGGCGCAAACATACCCGTGGCCGATGTCGATAATCCCCGCATTTTCGCCAGGCCCCTGCACGACAGCTTCACCGCGTGTTGGCAGGCGTTTCAAGTGAACCCGCGAGCTTTTGTAGCTGCAATGCTCGCTCCACATTACGCTAAAGATGCCTAGCTCCGTAATCGTGGGTTCCCGGCCCAGGATTTCCAGAATCTTTTGGTATTCCTCGGGAATTAAATGGTGCTGTTCGACAAGTTCAGCTGTGATAGAAGGCAACGGAAATGTCCTAATATGAAGTGACTAGCGAGCCTTGATTAGTTCCGGCTTCGAAGCACCCATCAGCGAAATCGCGCGAATCAGTGATGCAAAAATCAAGCGTCCGTCGCTGGAACCAAGCAAAGGATTGCATGCACGTTCCGGATGAGGCATCATGCCAAGAACATTTCCCTTCCGGCTCATGATGCCAGCAATATTGTTCAATGAGCCATTCGGGTTTGCCTCCGGTGTGATCTCACCGGAAGGCGTACAGTAACGAAAAACTATTTGGCCAGAATTCTCTAAGCCGATGAGAGTATCTGGATCGGCAAAATAATTGCCTTCGGCGTGCGCTATGGGAACTTGCAAAACCTGCCTTTCACTGCACGCATTAGTAAAGGATGTGAATGCGTTTTCCACCCGGATATTAACTTGACGGCAAATGAATTTCAGGTTGCGGTTGCGCAACATGGCTCCTGGCAAAAGTCCTGCCTCCAATAAAATCTGGAAGCCATTGCAAATTCCAATCACGAGGCCGCCACGCGAGGCAAATTCCTTGATCGAACTCAGAATTGGAGCAAAACGGGCGATCGCTCCCGTGCGCAGGTAATCTCCATAAGAAAAACCGCCAGGAAGTATCACGACGTCAGAGCCCTGCAAATCCCTGGATTCATGCCAGAGAAATTGAGCCTCCTGGCCCATGATTTCGGCGGCGCAATATGCGTCGTGGTCACAATTGCTGCCGGGAAATACTACGACTCCGAATTTCATAAAATATACTGAATACTTTTAGAAAGGATCCCGAATATCCAGCTTATCGCATTCAAGCAGTGGATTCCAGTATTCAAGTTCGAGCAATTATTTACTTTGGATTCTGCACTTCGAGCACTAGATAAACTGTTTTGCGGTCGTCGAATGAACTAACCGTTCGTGGGCGACTGGAAGCCCCGCGATGCTCCGCATGAACGGTGTAATCGGTTTCTGTATCCAAGCCGTTAAACCGGTAGTTGCCTTTTTCATCGCTGATGTAAGTTTTTACTTCTAGGTTCTTTTTATTCTTGAGATGCACCACCGCGTGAGCGATACCGGCGCCTTCTTTATCCACCACCTGGCCGGTAAGAGTTTTCCCCTCGGTCTGTTCTTGTTGTTCGCCGCCTGGCCCAATATCCACGCGGCCTGGAACTCCCTGCTGGTCGCGCTGTCTGGAAGGGTCTCCGCGGCCCTGTGCTGCAGCTTCATATAACGGCACCAAGACGAGCAGCAACGCTCCGATGATAATTCTTTTTGCATATGTGAAATTACGAATGCTAAAGGCTAAAGAAGAAGTTCGAAAGATCCCTTTTTCCCGGCCCAGACGGAAAAGCTTATTCATAGTCTTCCTCTTCATCATCGTACCTATCTATTTCCTCTATGTCACTCTCCTCCTCATCTTCCTCTTCGTCTTCCAGGTCATCATCCTCAGCCAAATCCAGCTCGACTGGATTCATATTCACTACTTCCAAATCCACCCCGCATTCTGGACAACTGACAATGTAACCTTCTTCAACATCCTCCAGTTCGTCAATCTCAAGCAGCGCTTCGCATTCCGGACAGTGCGCCATAGATCCTCCTCGCGCCGGGTGACCATTCCATTCCGCCCAAAGTTTCTTTTGGGTCAGAATCAATATTCCCCCCCAAGAAAAAATTATATTACTCTGACTGTGAATGGCAAGGTGGAAATGTTTGATAATAGTTTCTAACGCTAATTATTTGCCGTATTCAGCAAACATCGTGCAATGTAGATTGGCAGAAAACATTATATTTATTTATTTGCTTCTGGAAACCTCCTTATGAATGACCGCGAATATCCTGATAGACCTTTGGTAGGTGTGGGTGGTGTGATTATCAAAGGTGGCAATGTGCTGCTCGCTCGCCGCGGCCAGGAACCTTCCAAGGGGCAATGGTCACTACCCGGCGGATTGGTTAAAGTCGGCGAAGAACTCCACGTTGCTCTTCATCGTGAAATCTTGGAAGAAACAGGCCTCAGTGTAACTGTGGGACCGGTAGTCGAAGTGCTTAGTCGTATCCTATACGATGCGGAAGGCAAAGTTCAGTTCCATTTCATCATCATCGATTATCTCTGTACAAACCCGACAGGTATTGCCGCAGCTTCCACCGACGTATCAGAAATCTGTTGGGCGTCACCTGATCGTTTGGAAGAATATCAACTGAAACCTGAGACATTGCAGGTGATTGAAAAAGCTTTTGCCCTCTGGCAGGAAAATCATTTCTCTCAGCCTTCAGATAGAAATACAGTTTAAAAATAGAGAGCTAAAAACACAAAGCGGGGAAAGTATTCACTTTCCCCGCTTCGCGGTAAGCTGTTGGGTATTGCCTGAGGCTCGAGCCTCCCTTTGTGGGAAGCGTCAGAAAGCCTGACCCGAACATTGATCATACACAAACTGCAAAGGCTCCTGAACGAGCCTCTAAGCCTCAGCCACCTCACTGCGTCTACTAGAGTCTTCTGCCACTAGGACCACCTCCTTTCTCAGTGTTCCTGCATCGTAAAAGCGCTGGAATAAAATGTCAAGAGAAAGAAGAAATGGTTCTTTTTTGTGCATGAGTTGAAGCGATTCGAAGGGAATGAAATACATGGAAGCGTTCATAAATAAAACCTCCTCCCTTCGCAGTAACGCACACATTACAACAAATGGAGAAGGTTGATTAGGTATTATCTTTGACCGAACCGGAATACAATACCCGCCGTTACGCGGGCACCTTCCGATTTGAATCCGCCAACGCGGACTATGTAATAATCCGCTTGGAATATGCGTAGGGACGCAGCATCGTTGATTTTCATGTCAAGACCGCCGCCTAGAGCCAATCCTAAACCTATGTCGCCATCGCTCACCGATGCCGTGGTGGTTGTCCCTGGAATCGTGCCGGATGCGTCCACATCAACATGATTGACTCCCAACAAAAACTGAGCATAGGGAGTCCATTTATCGGCAACGGTTTCAAACATTCGCGGCCCCATAAGAATGGAATGCACCCTGGATTCGGTTTTCACATCAGCCCCAAAGATGCGTTCTGTTACAGATCCATAGTGACCGCTTAATTCCACCATGAGCCCAAGGTTCTTGTTCAAATTCGGGCCGAATGTAAGGTTCCAGCCGTGATGAGGTATTTCCTCAATTCTCAGGTGCGAGTAACTCCCATAGAGTTCCATCGCAGCAACCTCTTGAGCTTTCCCGGTTAGAGGCAGCAACAGTAGCAACCCCAACGTAATCATTATTTTTCGCATCCTATGAGTCCTCCTCTTGTGCCAGGATACCCCGCAAGGTAATCCTTCGTAGCATTTATCACAGTGGGCAGCATCTTTCGCTTCATGGAATTCACTGAAGCGGAAATGCGGCGTTCAGCCACTGTAAGCGCATCGTAAAGGGCTAAGTCACAGACTGTCAAGGAGAAGATTTGATAAGGGGGTTTCAATTTCGGTTCAATGCCAACAAAGAAACTGCTTTTGATGTACAAAAAGCATCATTCTTAATTAGCAAAGCGAACCGATTGGTAAATTTGCTGGAAGTACAACTCATAACTATTCCACTGCCGCTCCGGCGCGATGAACACAATATAAAATAGACCATCGGGCCTCATGGTGGTAAATATCCAATTGATTTCGGACTGGCCTTCGATGGGCGAGGAGCCTCTAGCAGCTACGAATAAGGTTTCTTGCCCTCCCAGGCCTCTGCGGCGCAGCGATTTGCCGGTGATATTCAATCCAGGGTTACTTTGTTGCAATTGGCGTATGAGCTGATTTGTAGCCGATTCAAGGTTTGGCCGGCGTCCTCGCTCAGCCACCGGCTCAAATACGCTGACCAGAGACCCGTAGGCGATTGCCGGGGTTGCGTCTCTGCCAACCGGAACTAACCCTCCTTGCGGCACGAAGCTGACCACGGATGTGTCCTGGCCATAAATGATCCAATTATCGGGGTAGTTCAAGCGTAAGCCATCCTGGATAAAAGTGCGTGTGCTCTTGGAGGGTGCGTCAGGAATTGATGATTGAGGTGCAGGCTTGCCTGGGGTGATTTTCTTTGAATCCTTGAAGTCGGCGGCGCGCCGCTTCATTTGTTGAAATTCCTGACTGTCGGTCGCAAAGTTCTTTGCTGGTCCCAGGGTGGAAAGCAAATTAGCAATATCATTTCGTCGGTTCCCGGGATTCGGGTGGCTGGAGAAGAATTCTGAAGAGCTTTTCCCCATTTTCTTTTCCAGAGTTTCAAAAAATTCCGCCATAGCTTTGGGATCATATCCAGCATCGTACAAGATTTGCGCGCCCATCTGGTCAGCCTGCCGTTCCGCATCGCGAGAGAACTTCAGAAAGGCAGATTGCGCACCGAAGCCGATCCCCATTTGCGCCAATTGCCCTGCAAGCCCGCCACCGGATAATACGCCGCCAAGAATCGCCAGTGGGGCTTGAGCTAGCATTGCCTTGGATGCTTGATTTGTAGAGTGCCGCAAGGCTACATGCGAGATTTCATGCGCTAGCACGCCGGCAACTTCCGCTTCGTTCTTAGCCTCCAGCACTATTCCCGTATGAATAAATATGGGGCCTCCCGGGAGTGCAAATGCGTTAATCTCCTCTGCTGCAACCATACCAAAGCGGTACGGGTACTTATGGCCCGGCGCAAATTGTGTCAGCTTGTTTCCGAGTCGAGTGATGTAGTCGTTCAACTGCGCATCCTTAACCACAGGCAGCTCTTTTTCTATTTCTTGAACGGCTTCCTTGCCCAACTGAATATCCTGGTCGGGTTTGAACAAATTAAAACCAGGCTTGATCTCCACTCGTGCTATGGCTGGCAATACAATCAAAAAAAAGATCAGCAATAAACGGCATGATAGGGAAAGATAATAATCAAATGAGGCAGGTTTTATGAATTGTCTATGGAACATCTTTTGAGTGTAGTTCACGGCGTTACTCCCGCTCAATTCCCTTATCCTGATCATGCAAAGAGGTTTCTACTCTATTCTGCCATTTCCTCCTCAAAACTGGAATTGTGTATTCATATTTTTCGATTTTGGGCATCATGCTGGAAATGTCCAGAATCGATTAAACTTTCGCCGCATGATTCATTCACATCAGGCACCGGTTGCTTGGGCTGGCTTTGCGGATTGAGGGGAATTTCTATCTGGCATGGGATAGCTGGCTTTTTTCCCTGGATTCCAGGAAAAGAGTCTGCCACTTCTAGCTGTTTTTGCAAAGACAAGACCTTGAATCGCTGGGAAAAAATCCACCTGAAGTAGATCGCCGGCCCCAACTTGCTGGCTGGCTAGCAAATGGGCAATCGGTTCCACCAGGTGCCGCTCCAGTGAACGCCGCAGGTGTCTTGCTCCATATCGAACATCTAATCCGTCGTGCAAAAGAAACTTTTTCGCTTGAACAGAGCATAGGATTTCCACGGGATTACCACCGGAAGCTTGCAGCAGCCGACTTTGAATTCTGGTTAATTCAATTTCTAGAATCTTTTCCAAATCTGTGGCGTTGAGTGGCAGGAAAGATATTACCTTGTCGATCCGATTCATGAACTCCGGGGAGAATTTTCGGCGTGCAGCCTCAATCGGAATTTTCTTCAATTTATTATCATCGAGCAATAGCGATGATGATTTCGTCGTCCCGAATCCCATAGTTCCATACAGCTTGTTATTGACTTCTGCAGCGCCGAGATTGCTGGTCATCATGATAAGGGTCCTGGAGAAATCCACACGGCGATTATCGCCGAGAGTAAGCGTCGCCCGATCCAAAATGCCTAGCAATAATTGCCAAAGCGCGTCACTGGCTTTTTCGATTTCGTCGAACAATAATAGCGACAGTTTCAAATCCTCTCGATGCCAATAATCCAGAGCCTCCTGCGTTAATACAGGATGAGTTTCTCGATGGCCGAGATAACCTGGAGGAGATCCGATCAATTTTGCGATTTCATGGCTGTGTTGAAATTCTCCGCAATCCACCCGGATCAATGCATTCGCATCGCCGAATAACGATTCCGCGAACGCTTCCACAATGCGCGTTTTCCCCGAGCCGGTAGGTCCAAGAAAAAGTAGCGTTCCGACGGGATGATTGGGAAGTGTTAATCCTGCCTGGAAAACCTGAAATGCGGACAGGACGGCTTGCACGCCTTCATCCTGACTGACAATCCGGCTTTTTAGCGACGTCTCCAGTTCTCTAGTTATGGTGCTTTTTCGCGTGGGGTCCAAAACGATGCTCTTTGCTGTTGCCATTCGCCGCAATCCTTTCCGACATCAACATTAGAAATTTCAAATTTTTGCGGTAGTCGACAATGGAAATGCTCGGCGCTTATTCCAGTACCGCTATACGTACTCATCGGCAACATGTCCATTTTTTGAGAGGGGCTGGCAAATCTGAAAGCGAAATGCTACCTGACAGGCATGATTCACGATATACTGTAAAATTCCAACGCCAAAATGTTTTGAGCGTTGCGTGTTTTGCTATGCCGATAAAAAAGTCAGATAAGATTTGGAAAAACGGCTCTCTGATCCCGTGGGACGACGCCAATATTCATGTTCTATCCCACGTTGTGAATTACGGATCCGCCGTTTTCGAGGGAATCCGCTGCTATGAAGTTCCGGCAGGCCCCGCGCTTTTCCGCGCGGGCGAGCATATGCAGCGGCTGATGAATTCCGCCAAGATTTATCGGATGAATATCCCTTTCACACGAGACCAGCTTGTTACGGCTGCAACGGAACTTGTCCATGAGAATAGAATGAAGCATTGCTATGTTCGTCCGATCGCTTTGCGCGGGTACGGCGAAATGGGCGTGAATTCAAAGAACACTCCCGTGGAAGTTTTCATGGCCTGTTGGGAATGGGGAAAGTATCTGGGAACAGATGCAGACCAAGGTGTTGATGTTTGTATCTCTTCGTGGAACCGCATGGCGCCAAACACAATGCCCGCAGCGGCTAAGGCTGCGTCCAATTACATGAATGCGCAACTCATTCGCATGGAAGCCGAGATAAATGGATATGCGGAAGGAATTGCTTTGGACACGCGGGGATTCGTTAGCGAAGGAAGCGGCGAAAATATTTTCCTCGTATTGGGGGACAAGATTATGACACCTCCGCTACACTCTTCCATATTGCCCGGCATAACACGTGATTCCGTGATCACCCTGTGCCGTGAAATGGGCTTGAATGTTCAGGAGCAAGACGTTCCACGCGAAATGTTATACCTTGCTGATGAGGTTTTCTTCGTGGGCACGGCGGCTGAAATTACGGCACTGCGATCCGTGGACCGCATCACCGTTGGGAACGGCAAGCGCGGCCCGATAACAGAAAAACTGCAAAACGCATTCTTCGCCATCGTCGAAGGCAGGGTGCCGGACCGCTTCGGGTGGCTGACCATGGTTAGCGCACAAAATCCTGCTGTGGTTGCAGCCAAACGGTAGGATTTTTACTCAATAATTTTATCGGTTCTCTCGGTTCCATCGGATCACATTCATCAGTAACAGGCTGTTTCCTATAAAGGCACCTGCTAGACCATTTTTACAGATGGTGTATAGTAATGTCTGGCGATTCTCTGCGAACACAACCGGATGGCGAAAACGTATTCGAACGATCTGCGGCGGAA
>MEKX01000167.1 GCA_001767075.1 Acidobacteria bacterium RIFCSPLOWO2_12_FULL_54_10
TCAAACAGCTTCCGGTGGCACTGTTTTCGATGTTTGCCAAGAACTGTCTTTGGACCAGAAACACTCAAACGCTGCGTGAATGGCTTCTGCCTCGAGTGCTGGAGTTAACCTACACAGCTTGGGATCTCGAGCCCTTTGCGGTGGACTGCGGCTGGTCGGGCACTCCTTTCCGCTGGGACGAGGACCGCCGCTTCCTGCTCCGCTGCGAGCTGGATGCCGCCTTCTTTCACCTTTATCTCCCGGCAGAGAAGAGCGGCGACTGGTGCCTGGCAGAGAGCGAGACGACGGAAGACCTAGCGCGGCTCAAGGCCAACTTCCCGACTCCACGCGACGCGGTGGCCTACATCATGGACACCTTCCCTATCGTGCGCCGCAAGGACGAGCAGAAGTACGACGGCAACTACCGCACCAAGCGCGTGATCCTCGAAATCTACGACACCATGGCCGAGTCCATCCGCACTGACACGCCCTATCAGACCCGGCTCGATCCACCGCCCGCCGATCCACGCTGTTGCCATTCGCCGCGTGATGCATCTGGCACCACACACAATGTGAAGAGCGGCTGATACCGAAGGTTCAAGGGATAACGAAGTCTTCGCTCTGGACGGCATGGAAGAATGTCCGGAAGCAACTGTCCCGCACATACCTGAGGGACGTGACCGATTTCGTCGAGTACGACATCGAACCCGATTGGTGGACGTCACTGCCGATACCCCCTTTTAGAGCCAATGGCCGCATAATCGATGCAGCACATTGTTAGGGTGCTGGCTGCTTAAAGTAGTATGCCGTCGCACGCAGCTCTCCGTCTGGCATGGCTGCATTTCGGGTATTTCACCAGCTTTCTTCCACCCAAGATGCTGATATACAGCCTCCGCCGGGGATCCTGCGATTCGGTTCGATTGATGGGTTATGTTCCATACTATTTATTTACCTTCGAACGCCATTTTGAAACGTTTCTTTGGGTTCCAAAATTTTACTGATGCTGGATCAAATACCTCTGGATGATAGGGAAAGTAGTTTTTCGCATGCCCCTTCAGCCAGGCATTCATCTCCTCATGCTCTTCGTGCCCTGGGTTTCCCAGCGCTTCCAACAAATGATAATAACCTGGTACTCCGCCACAATCTTCAGGAGGACAGGCCCGTTCTCCTTCAACGCACCTTGGATATGAAGTTTGCTTCTCTTTCTTGGAGATGCTTAAAAGCTCCACTTTGTGATGCCAACCATCCCCAAAATCATATTCGTATCCAATAACTACACCGGGTCTCGAAAAATAATTCAATATTGGGATTTCCCATCCTGGAACGTTCTCGTTATCCAGCGGACCATCCGGAATACCGATAGGCTTTTTGAAAAGACCGGAACGCTTTTCTGGGATAAAAGAATGGAGATGATAATCAAGCCAACCCATCGCATCCTGTATCGCGACATGTAAATCCCAGAATGAGTAGTTTTCTGGTACGTCAATACTACGCCAAATCTCGGGATCAATCTCCGTCAAAGATATCCGGAATCGTAATATGCAACTTGGTTTACCGCTCACGACTCCTCCACTGGAACATAACGCCGCGCTTTGCGGCATATTTGGAGTGCAGCGGAAAATTTGTCCGACAACAGTCGCTTGTTAGGCATTTTCATTCTCTCTATTTCTCCAGTGCAGTGGGATATCTGGACACTGACCCACATAATCTGGATTAATTATACAAATCCTATCAGGCGATAGACTCAAGTCTTTCATACTCGCTGGTGCATCCATATGGGAAATTGGGTTTTCCAACCGCAGTTCCTTCACTCCCATAGAAATTTGATTTGAAAGATCAAGCACCCAACCGTATTGACTATATAGCATTCCCTCTATTTGAATAGAGCTATCCTCTTTGAAATCTATTCTAATTACATGGTTCCTGATTTTCTTGTTACTACAGGAACGCTGGAGGCGATCCAAAATATCACTTCGCCCAAGTGAAAACCTCATAGCAACAGGTTTTCCAGGCCATAGACAGTTCAGTGCAAAATGACGAATTGAATCAATTGATGTTTGCATTAATACTTTTTTAATCGTTGAGTCGCCTATACCTTGATTCTTCAAAAGGTAGGCTAAGGCTCCAATTGAAATTTTAGATAGCCCTCTACAATATGTTTTTTGTTCTTCTGGACTCAAGCCAACTGGAACTGCTATTGCAAATACTTTTTCACTGGGTATCCTTGAATTTGTTTCTCTGTCAAATATGTAGCGGAATTCAGAGTCTTTAACTTGTCCAGAATCTTCATAGTAAGAAAATTTAAATGGTTTGAGAGACCCATCAGATAGAAGAGCCTCTCCTAATCTTTTAAGGGCATTAGTGTTGTTGAACCGAACCCAGTACAGCATATCCCTTGCATCGTTATCAAAAATAGAATTTGATCGAGTGTTACTGGACTCACAAACTGGTAGCCATTGATTTTTTGGTCCATCAATAGATTTGGGGATGAAATGCTCTTCAGTTGGCAAATCTTCATGTCTATCATTACACAGGAAACAGTAATACGACATTTTAGTATCTCTGCCTATTCGGGATAGGGAGAAGCCTCACGGCTCCCCCTCCCACACCACCGTACGAACGGGTCACGTATACGGCGGTTCGGCAGATTATGTCCTTATGCATGCTACGGCACAGAGTACCACCGTCCGTCTGCATTGCAACCGGAGCCTCATCTCCTGCCGCTCCAACGTCAGTTTCATCCCAGCCATGAGACTTACGCCCCTGGGCTCGCCGGATGCATTACCTCGGTTCATTGGCAAACAAGCTCTCCTCTCTTACAAGCCCCTCGCGGGGAACCGTTCGAATCTTCAGCGACTCACGCCACCTACTCGGCTCCGGCTCCTGCTTCGCTCTACCTCCTGCATCCATGCAGTCGTATGGGCGCAAGAAAGAAGTGATTTCGCCAACGACAGATTACGTCCACAGGTTCTCGATTTGCACTTTCGACTCTCGTTCTCACGACGCCGTTTGGTGATTAACTGGCTGTTTCTACCTTGATAAACATTGCCATTGGCATCGCATGTACATGTTTCGCCCGCCCATAAGTTAGTAGAAGTCTTCGAACAGTGTTGCGTTCAAATCCGCTTTCAGGAATAGAAAGTTCTACGTATCCCTGAAGTCGCGCAGACAGCGCACCGGGTGAACCAAGTGCTTGCCATTCTCTGCGTATGTTTTTTTTTGCTCTACGAAACTCTCCAACGAGATCCTTTACGGCCTTCTTAGAGACGGATCTATTGCCATTCGCTCGAACAAAATTCGAAACTCGCCTGAATGTTCGTCTGATGTCATCCAGCTTACCCGTCATCCGAAGCTGAAATCCCGGTTGCGGATTGGCCTCTAACGTGAAACTGACGGCCTGAACTCGCTCGACCAGCGGCGACCATACTGAAAGCGCCTTCGGCTGGTTAGCCGCACCGGTATGAGCGTGGAGATGCTGCCAATGTAGTGTTTCATCGGTGTACACCACTGATCCCGTAAATTGTGCTAGGAAAAGTGCAAGTTCCAGGTTGAAGCCCTTAATTACTTGCAGCTGCGCTCGGTCCTCTCCTGGCTCTATTGGCTGCAGCAACGCAAGTGGGTCATTTGCTTGCTCTTCCTTCAAATGCGTGATTACCAGTTCTATCTGCTCGGGACTGAGTTCGGGCGAGGAGCGCCGTATGAGGCTCCGCAATGATTCGGCCGGAAATCCACGTGTACCCCTATTAAAGTCATCCTTGAACAGTTCTCGAAACCGCTTCATGTCTTTATCATCTACTTTCATGTTCGCGGTTCGTTCTTTTGCCATGCCCCATGCCGCGCGCCTGAAGTCGTCATTGAAATCAGTAGGGTCCGGGATCATGTGTATAAGGCCGGCATCGATGAATGGCTCAAGCATCATTAGAAGCAGCACATTCTTCAACGTTTGGCTTTTGTATTGGCCAGGTGAGTGAGTGGGGCTGAATTCTGGCTTGATACCGGCGGCGTTGACGAATGGATTGGGGATGTATATTTCGTCAAAATAGACCAGCCAGCTTGTGACGTTTACGGTAATTGTCCGCGGATCGACAACTCCCAAATAGAGTGTCCGAAAAACTCTTTCGTCGAGGCGTGGAAGCAATTCCACAATGTTTGTGTCCTTCGGCCACAAACTCTCGAAAGCCTCGTGGATTTGCTTTACCTGATCATCGCTTAGCCCTCTCCGCACATCATCCCAAGTCTTGCCAGTATTCATCCCAAGAATGTTCATTACAGCGTTGATGAACATGAGATTGCGCTCTCGTATGCTGTAAACATCCCAAGAAGATCGATTTTCTTCAGGCACTCCTTCACAGCAATTCTTAAATTTCCTGCCACTGCCACAACCGCACGGATCCTTTCGTCCGATAGCTCCTGCTCGCTTCTTTTTTCGCAAATAGTTGTGGGCACCAGATGTTCGCCCGAACTCATCTTGGTAGTGCGTGGTGCCATCCTTGTAGCCGATGTAGATCTCCCCGCCGAAATGCCAAAGCTCGTCTGAAGGCGGCAACAGCGTCTTGCCGATCGCTTCCCAGGTTCCCAAGGGCAGCCGCTCAGGATATAGCCAGTCCTTCTCGCTCGCAGCGATGTACCTAGTTGCTCTTGCCTTTAGGAGGTGGTTGATCGAATTTACTTCTTCACTACTCAGTTTGCGACTCCGCACGAATGCGTCTGTGCGTGCAATGCTCTGGCCGTAATACCTTGCGTTTGTCCTCGATGCCTTCAAATCGACATTTGTCGGGTTTTTTGCATACTCAAGATTTGACAAGATTAGGCAATGATCAGCATCCAGTACAAAAATGGTTTGTGTACCTTTGAATTCTATCGATGGGTCATCTGGATATTGACAGGTCAACGATGCGGGCGGACATGCTGCGTTATATACGGTCACTGGATGATCAGTGACGATGAACTTTACGTCGGACTGTTTCGCTGAGACAATTTCCCGGACGCTTTCGTACCACATCGTGCAATGCATCTGACGCAGGCCTTGCATTTCCAACATTAGGCCGAGTTGCGTCAAATTTGGATACTTGCTCTTGATCCAATCGAGACCCTTCGGAGTTCGCAATTTCTGTGCGTCTAGGTACTCGAAGAACCGCTGAAATAGTTTGTGGATCATCGCTAGATCGTTACTAGCGAAGGCACGAACGGCGCTGGCGCCATAATTGTCAATTGCTCCAAATAGGTATCTTTCAACTTCGTCGTTGAGTGTACTGCCAAATTTGGTTGTATAGAGATCCTCCGACCAGAAGCAACTCTTGGGCGCGCGAGGACTGACAGCGCGTCCCGCAATAACCCGTCCATCGGGGAGTACGGTTTTAGGAGGATCGAGATCTAAAAAATAGAGAGACGTCCTTGGACCAACAATAAAACCCTTCTGGTACCAAATTGGGACGTAGTGATTTTGACTTGTTGGTGGTTGATTCATAACTCGTGAATCGAACGAAAGCGAGGCATGCGCCCATTAACTCGGTCTTTTCTTAAGAGCCAGTGATTCAATTAAGGATGATGTCGAGTAGAGGATGGCTGGTCAATGTCCGCTACGGGTCGGAAGCAACTGCCAGCGTTGCCCTTCGGCGAATTAGCAAATCATGCGCCCTCAGGGAATTGGTACCGGCGGTGTTGCCAGTGTGCCACCGAACCGTTCCGCTTCACCGGCGCACGGCGCTTTTCCGCGCGTCCGTGTGTGAGCGGGGGTTAGGCTCGATCATGCCCGAGCGCACCAAGAAATTTGAGAAAACACGAAATGCTGCAGCGACTATTCGCACGTCCATCTCAGAAGTGGGCGACTTTTCACCATGAAACAGATTGCACCGTATCCGGTAAACAGCATTGAGCGTATGTGGCCAGTCCAATGGCACGTGTTCCCCCTGTTCCCTGTGGTACTCGAAGCATTCGGGCTGGTGGTGTACATGAGGCGCACTGAGGTAGTGGTCGATAAGTTCCGGTCTTGAGTGGAGACCCGAGTATGCCAGTCCTCTCGCGCGGACATCTTGTGCCTTGAAAATTGGCCA
>MEKX01000168.1 GCA_001767075.1 Acidobacteria bacterium RIFCSPLOWO2_12_FULL_54_10
TTTCTTAGGGTAGTCTTATGGACTACGCAGCCGCGGCGCGGTATCTCATCTCGCTGGGCAATGAAGTCCGCGCCTCCGCCTCGGACTCTTTGCATGCGGCAAAGCTGGGGCTGGAAAACATCACGGTCCTGCTCGATGACATGGGCCGCCCGCAAGATGCCTGGCCCAGTGTGTTGATCGCAGGCACCAACGGCAAAGGCTCCGTGGCGGCGATGCTGGAGGCGATTCTGCGGGCCTCCGGTTTGCGCACGGGTCTCTACACTTCTCCTCACCTTGTCGAAATTACGGAACGCATTCGGCTGGATGGCTGCACAATCTCTCCCCATGATTTCGCCGATTTATTTAACGAGCTACATTCGCGTATCGAGTCGCTTCTTGCCGCTGGCCGCTTGCGCTTTCACCCCACCTACTTTGAATGTCTCACGGCAATGGCCATGCAGTACTTCAAGCAGCAAAAATGCGGCATCGTCGTTTTAGAAGTCGGCATGGGAGGCCGTCTCGATGCTACCAACACAGCCACCCCGCGAGTTGCGGTGATCACGCAAATTGATTTGGATCACGAGCGATTCCTGGGCAACACCATCGCTGCCATCGCCGCCGAAAAAGCCGGCATCATTAAAACAGGCGCTGTCGTTGTCAGCACCGCTTCGCATCCCGATGCCGCTCGGGTGATCCGAAAAACCGCCGGGGAGAAAAACGCTCGGCTCATTGAAGCTTGGCGAGCATACACCACCGAGGACGTGACGTCAGAAGATGGCTGCTATCGGTTTCGGGTCAGTGGACCGGGTGGATTTTCGCTGCCTGTAGTTCTTGCTCTGCGCGGTCGCCATCAGGTGGAGAATTCTCTGGCTGCCATTGCTGCGTCCCGGGAATTAGCTGCGGCTGGTTTTCCCGTATCCGAAGCTTCCGTGCAGCAAGGGCTGTCTGAAGTTTCCTGGCCGGGCCGTTTGGAACGCATCGGCAAGTCCCCTGCTGTTTATCTCGACGGAGCGCACAACCCGGACGGCGCGCGCGCGCTCGCCCGTTTTTTGGAACAGGAATTTGCCGGACGTCGCATTCTTTTGGTCTACGGTGCCATGCGCGACAAAGCAATTTCCGAAATCACGGAAATTCTTTTCCCTCGCGCCGCCTGTGTGATCCTTACGCAACCCAACCAGCCGCGGGCAACTTCTCCCGCAACCCTTCACGAACTCTGCTCGCACCTGAACCCGAATATCTCTATCGAGGCCAATCCGCAAAAAGCCTTGGCTGCGGCAATCGCCAAGTCCTCGCCCCAGGATGTCGTTATCGTAACCGGTTCGTTATTCCTGATCGGTGATATCAAGCAGGCTTACCCGCAAGGCATCCCTCCGGTTTAACCGAAAATCGAATTTCCGGTTTGCAAGCGGTCCTGCTATTCATGAATTGCTTGGATTGGAAAAGAAGGAAATTACAGTTGGGTTAAAGCCACTTCACGCTTTTCACATTTGCGTTGATGATAAACGCCCGCAATATCTTGCCGGTCGGATCCTCGGGAACCATAAAGAATCCCAACCGATCCTTGCTATAGCCTTGCGTGGTGCCTTCGAGCCGTTCCTTATCAGGGAATATGACCTCTATCCGTCGTCCTGCTGCCGGCATCGGCTTCAGACCTGCTGTTACAGTCTCAGCGCTAGCTTCTTTAAGGAAAAAAATGGCCTTCAGATTTCTGAAATCCGCTACCTCTCCTTCACTTGCCTTAGCGGTTTGCGATGGGAATACTTTGCACCGGTCTCTTGTGGGTAAGAAGTCTAGGACATAGCCTCGCACCCTGCGTCCATCCAGATACGCAATCACGACCTGCGGAGGGGCGGTAGCATGTGTTGATGTCGATGCCATTTCCTTAACCTATTGACGAATCTTAATGAAAAATTCTACATAGGTTTAGCGCATTTCTCAATCATATTTTCATTGTGAACTCTATGAAAAATTAGCAGGTTTAACTTTGAAGAATGGGTCCATGTTATTCAGTAGGAAACGCGCGTTTTTTTGCTAGACATACTTCAGAGATTAATGTATAAAAGAAGTTACCTCCCATCTCTTGGCAGTTGGCGCGTCGGGAGAGCAAAAGCAGTTCCCCCAATTACTGGCTTCTGTTTGAATTGTTAGATACAGGCCAGGGCGAAAAACAGACGAATAAGGAGCTTTTTTTAACCGTTATGAGGGATCTCTGCAAATTTATCTATCAGTTAACTAGAAATTCAGTGCTCGTTGCAGCGCACTTCCTACTTTTCATGGTTGTAACTACGGATTTTCATACTCAATTGCAAACATTAGATTCTCTTACGGTCAATCCTGAATTTAGAGCCGTAGTCACCGCCTATTCCAGTTCCTCCGATGAGACTGCGGATGACCCGTTCATAACAGCCTCAGGAGTTCGAGTTCGCCATGGAATCGTAGCCTGTTCCCGCGATTTCCCCTTCGGCTCGAAATTTCTTATTGACGGACAGGTATACGAATGCCTCGACCGACTTGCCCGCCGATTCGACGATCGGATCGACATTTGGATGCCCTCCAAAGAGGCGGCCGTTAATTACGGCAAAAAGGTATTGGTTGTTGAGGTATTAGATGAGAGTGACGCCTCAACCTCTGGGAAAAAAATAGGTTAAGCCTTACAGCTTATTTTCTCCGCCCAACAATTTAATCTGCCATTTCATTAAATTTCCAATTGTATCTCATCAATCTGCCATACTTTTTTCTCACCCGATTAATGGGCCAATGGCGCTCGTCCAACCACGCTTTTGACTCGCAGAAGAATTTCTGCCATCTGGGGCCGTGTGATTCCTGAAAATTCCTTAATGATTGCCTGATTCAGCCCGTCCAATTCCAGTCCGGCGGCGGCTTCGGCCGTCCGCAGCGACCCCATGAAGTCTGCCATGGCCACTTCCAGCGCAATGGCTATCCGGCCAAGCACTTTCGGGCCAGGAATCAAATGCTGATTCTCTATCCTGGAAATATATGTGCGCGTCAGATGGGCAAGCGCTGACAGATCGTCCTGCGTCATATTTTTCTTTTCCCGCAATAATTTGATTTTTGCGCCCAAAGCCATCTGCTCATGGGCATCGGTCTGTTCAGGCGCTTCGGCGGGTCTCAGGTAATTGCTGGAAAGCGAGGCGGTTCCGTTCGATCCAACTTCGATCACCACCTTTTCCCCTGGCAGACCAAAATCCAAATTCGGTGGCCGCTCTAAACTGGTGGCGCAACGCCGGCACATACCCGTCGCTGGCCTGAATTGCACCAACTGGCACCGGGAACAGCGCAACACTTCCCGGGCATCCGGCTGCACGCCAATAACCGGCTGGTAATATTTCTGCGGGGGACGGTTTGCTTCAACGTCGTTGTGAGTGCTGGTCCAGGTTGCCATGATTCTTTTTCCTCCAAATTTTCCTAAATCTGTCTACATCCTCGTGATGCCCTGTCGCCCTTGCCTGTTCATCGGAGCGATGTTTCCAATCACAGGAACAAAGTTATTCCCTGCTACTATAATCGTCAATGGTACCCATGTCCTGAAATTGGCGTTTTCTGCTATTTCTTAAAAACAGGCCTTTCGTACTAGTGATGTCCGGAATCATGGCCAATACTCAATAAAGCGCATGAATCCATACATTATTTATCGGTTGATTCAGCCAACCAGTTAAGGAATTTTTTCTCTGACAGCAATTTCGCCCCCCTGAAAATCCTGCCCAGGCACATTGCGGAAGAGATACAGGCTTTCTCTAGCGAAACTCATAGGCGCTACACCGCCTCAATTTTGATACAATCAGCATCAATGGATAATCGCATTTTGCCACTCTGCCGAGGCTGCTTGTGCCTCCTTGCGTTGATGTTGATGTGGATCACGGGTGCTGCCGCGCCAGCCGCCGCAGAATCTCGCTCAACCGCCGCCGTCCCCTCCGTAAAGCTTGACGCCGCCGCTGACGCTGCCGCGGAGCTACCCCGCCTGCAAAGTCTCCTGGTGAGTTGGCAGGGAGAGTTGATCCTCGAACGCTACTTCAATGGCATGACCGCCAGCCGTCTGGCCAACATCAAGTCGGCATCGAAAAGTGTGATATCCGCACTGATCGGCATCGCCATCGACCGCGGCCTGATCGCCAGCGTGGACCAGCCCATCTCGTCATTTTTTCCCGAACTTCTGGCCGGTAACGGCGATTCCCCGAAGCGCGAGATTACCATCGAAGATTTGCTGACCATGCGGTCCGGGCTTGAATCCACCAGCAACCGCAACTACGGTGCCTGGGTACAGAGCAGCAACTGGGTGCGCTACGCACTCAACCGGCCTCTCATTCGCCCGCCGGGCACCATCATGCAATACAGCACCGGCAACACGCATCTGTTGTCGGCGATCTTGACCAAAGTCACCGGTGCCAGCACTTGGGACTTCGCACAGCAGTCTGTCGCCAAACCGCTGGGATTTTCCCTGGCTCGCTGGACGCAGGACCCGCAGGGCATTTATTTCGGCGGCAACAACATGCTCATGACGCCCCGCCAGATGCTGGCCTTCGGCGAGCTCTATCTGAATCGCGGGCAATCGAACAGCAAACAGATTATTCCCGCCCAGTGGGTGGCCGCCTCCCTCATCCCGCGCACCGAATCGCACCGCGAGCAAGGACGGTTCTATGGATACGGTTGGTGGGTTCGCGATCTGGCCGGGCAGCAGACCTTTTACGCTTGGGGCTTCGGCGGCCAATTCATCTTCCTTGTGCCCGAGCTGGACTTGGTGATCGTCACCACCTCTTCGGACACCGTCGCTCCCGAGCGCCACGGCCACCGCCGCACGGTTTACGACATTGTAGAGCACTTTATCATCAGCCCCATTGCGGCGGCCCGGAGTGCCCAGTAGTGAATGTTCTCTCAGCGGGAATTTTTCCCACCACAGCGCCAGGATCGTCAGAGTAAGTATTTCAAAATAGAGGAGAAGTCATGGAAGCCAATATCGAAACAATTGTCGAGGAATATCGCGCCCGTCGCATTGACCGCCGGATTTTTTTTCAGCAGATCATCGCGGTCGTGGGCAGCTCGCCGCTGGCGTTTCTCCTGATGGAGAAAAACGGCCTGGCGCTCTCGCTTCTTTCACAAGTTGAGTACGAAATCGCCAACGTCGATTCCACGCCTGTAATGTATCCCGGCAAGGGCGCGACGCTTCAGGCGCATCTCAGCAAGCCCAAAGGCGACGGGCCGTTTCCCGCGATCATCATGGTTCATCACGGGTTCGGTCTGGACGACCACAGCCGCGACGTCACACGCCGTCTGGCCGCCGAAGGCTTCGCTGCATTGGGCGTGGATTTGCTATCCCGCAAAGGCGGCACCGCTTCCATGTCGGACCCGCAGGCGGCTTTGACGATGATCGGCGATCTCACCGACGAGGAATTCATCAACGACTTGGGCGCGGCATA
>MEKX01000169.1 GCA_001767075.1 Acidobacteria bacterium RIFCSPLOWO2_12_FULL_54_10
TCGATGGGCGTGGAAATCCATGGTTTGCCGGGAACTGGATACCAGCTCAAAAAGATTCCGGATGTATTAACTCCGCGAGTGGTTCGCCTAGCATTGCACGCGGGTGAATTTGGTCACCGAGTGCATCACTACTATAAAATAGACTCGACCATGAATGCAGCCGGGCAGTTTGCGGCGCAAGGCGCGAAGCACGGCACGCTGGTGATCGCAGAGGAGCAAGAAGCGGGCAGGGGACGGTTCGGGCGCGAATGGCATTCCGAGCGAGGCGCGGGATTATACTTTACACTGATTCTTAGACCCAAGCTCACACCGGCAGAGGCGCCCATCATTACACTGATGGCTGGAGCAGCGCTGGCGGAGGTTTTGGGAGAGATATTGCATGTGCCAACTGATTTGCGCTGGCCCAATGATGTGTTGATCGGCGCAAAGAAGTGCGCGGGGATTCTGGTGGAAATGACGGCGGAGCCGGAGCGCATTGCATGGGTGCTGCTAGGGCTTGGCGTCAACGTGAATCAAATCAGGTGGCCCGAGGCATTACAAACGGAAGCGACGTCATTGCGGATGGAGACGGGGCGCAACTGGTCGCGGTTGGAAATCCTGGCGGCAGTGTTGAAGAGGCTGGAGCAATACTACCTGCTGCTGATGCAGGATGGCCGGGAACCGATTTTGAAGCGGTTTGCGGAATTGTCGAGTTACGCTCAGGGCAAGCGCGTGAAAGTAACGGACGGAGATCGCGTGGTCAGCGGAGAGACGGCAGGATTGTCGCCGGAAGGAATCCTTCTGCTGAGGCGACAGGATGGGCAAATCGAAAGGGTGCTGACCGGGCAAGTGCGCGAGGAGTAAATCGATGCTTTTTGTCATAGACGTAGGAAATACGAATGTTGTGCTGGGCGTATTTGACGACAAAAAATTGATCGCGCACTGGAGGCTGAGTTCGCAGCACAAGCAGACGGTAGACGAATGGGGGATACTGGCCAGGAACTTGTTCAGCCATGAAAAGATCGATCCGCTGGAAATCGACGGATTGATCATATCCAGCGTCGTGCCGCCGCTGGATACAGTGCTGGAACAAATGGCGAACCGCTATTTCAATTTGACAGCGCAGTTTGTGCGGCCGGAAAGCCAAACGAAGATGGCGGTGCGGTATGAGCAGCCCCATGATGTGGGGGCAGACCGAATTGTGAATGCCGTGGCGGCATTTGAGAATTACGGCGGACCCTGCATCGTAGTGGATTTCGGAACGGCGACGACGTTTGATGCAATTTCTGCGGGCGGAGAATATATAGGAGGCGTGATCGCGCCAGGAATTGGAATCGCTGCCGAAGCACTCTACTTGAGGACGGCGCGGCTGCCGCGCGTGGACATTCGGGAACCGCAGCGGGTGATCGGCAGGGATACGGTGGGCAGCATGCAGTCGGGACTCTACTATGGTTATTTGAGCCTGGTGGACGGAATATTAGAGCGCATGATTAAGGAACTAGGCCCGGCAACTCGCGTGGTAGCCACGGGAGGATATGCTGAATTACTGGCGAAGGGATCGAAATATATTCAGCACATGAATCCGATCCTGATGCTGGAGGGATTGCGACTGATGTGGGAGCACAGGCGCGCAGGCGGCCGGTAGCGGATGGAGAACTATTTCAATTACTTTACGGAGATCGAGGAATATTTCTGGAAGAAACGCGGCACGGCGATGATGGTGTCGACGCTGGATTGGGCGTTGATCGAATCCTGGAAAGAATCCGGAATCCCGCTGGAGGCAGTGCTCAAGGGCATCGACCGCTCGTTTGAAAAATACCATGCGAAGCGGAAGAAGGCGCAGCGAGTGAACTCGCTGGCGTATTGCCACCAGGAAGTGTTGCAGGCAGCCGAAGATGCGGCGCGCGCGGGAAGTGCCAATGAGAAACATGCGGAAGCATTCCCAAGAGAGGAATTGGTGAGGCATTTGGAGCGCAATGCAAAACGAGTGTCGGAATATGCCGAAATACTCAAGGAGCAGGGAAGAGAAGAGTCAGCGGGAAATGTCCGGCAGGCGGCAGCGTCACTGCGAGAGATGATGGCAATGGCTGCACAGGCGGGCGATCTGGATCTGGAAGACATGGAGCGGCGGTTGACGGTGCTCGAAGAAAAAATGTTGTCGACGCTGATGCAGGGGGCGGCGGAAGAAGACCTTGTGGCGATACGCAGGGAAATGGACGGGGCATTAGGCGCGGCGCGCCAGAAGATGACGGCTGAGCAGGCTGCGCAGTTGCAGAAGCAATATCTAAACAGGAAATTGCTGGAGAAAAGCGGATTGAATCGATTAAGTCTGTTTTATATGTAGTATTCCGAAGATCAATTTGAAGCAGGAAAGCAGGCAAGGATGGAAGCGGAAACGGAAACTCGCGAACAACTTCTGGAAGTTGTCATCGAGAAGATGGTATACGGAGGCGAGGGGTTGGCGCGGACGCCGGAAGGCGTGTTGCTGATGCAAGGCGTGCTGGCGGGCGAAACGGTGCAAGCGCTTGCGGGAGAGCGGCACCAGGGCGTGCGGCGAGCGCAAGTCAAGCAACTGCTGACGTCTAGTCCGCAGCGCGTTGTTCCCCAATGCGCCCATTATGGTCAATGCGGCGGATGCCATTACCAGCACACGAGCTATGAGCAACAACTGGAACTAAAAAAGCAGATATTGATCGAGTGCTTCGAGCGCATCGGGAAACTCACGCAGCTAAACATCCTACCGACGATCAGCGCGAATCCATGGCAGTATCGCAACCGCAGCCGCTGGCAGATCATGAATGATGCGTCCGGATTTGCGATGGGCTACCATGAGCACTCGTCACACCAATTGTGCCCCGTGAAGGAATGTCCAATCAGCTCGCCGTATTTGAACGCAACAATTGAAATTCTGCGCAACGGCTCTGGGAAGGAATTATTTCCAGAAGGCAAAACGGAGTTGGAGGTGTTCGCATCCGACGCGGACCGATCCGGACTTGCAACGGTATGGGCATTTGGTCCGCCGCCGATGGGATTTGGCGAACGGCTGATGCGCGCCGTTCCGGGGCTAGAGTCGGTGTGTTGGATCAACAAGTCCACAAAACAGCGTATCGGGTGGGGACCAGGGGCGATCACCTATCATGTGGGGGATTATCATTTCCATATTGGTCACGAGGCGTTTTTCCAAGTGAATCGCTGGCTGACAGCGCAGATGATTGAGGCTGTAATTGGGGACATCAAGGGTCGTGAGGTGTTGGACCTTTATGCGGGGGTGGGATTATTTTCATTACCCCTGGCGCGAAGATTCGAGCGCGTGACGGCGGTCGAGAACGATGCGGAAGCCGCGAAAAATCTGCAAACCAATTTGGGCGTGGTTGCACAGCAGGCGAATGCGGTTCGCAAGAACGTGGAGCAGTTTCTAATGACGACCGATCAAAGATGGGATGCGGTGATCGCGGACCCGCCGAGGTTGGGGATGAGCGCACCGGTGCGCGAGAATCTGCTGCGCGTGAAGCCGAATAAGCTGGTCTATGTATCCTGCGATCCCGCGACTTTAGCGCGAGACTTAAAAGAGTTTGTCGGATCGTCGGCGTACCAGATTGTTTCGGTGCAAATGATCGATCAGTTTCCGCAGACTTTTCATATCGAAACCGTAGTACATTTAGAACGACGCGAATAGTGCTCGCAGACAAGCGATGCGGAATCCTCTGCTGTCCATTACGGGGGTATTTGCCGCTGGCATATGGTTCGCACCGCATGCCTACCTATCGGTTCCTGAACAGCTTCTAATCTTAGGCGTGATCCTGCTATCAGCCGCTGTGCTGCTGCGAGCAGACTATTACGGCTACGGGATGGCTTGCGCGCTGAGCGGCATCTTCGTGTGCGGAATCTTGCTCGCGGCCATCGAACACGCCTACCTTCCACCCAATCATATCGAATCGCTTGCCGAACGGGGAATGATCCGGGCAGAACAGCCTGTGGTGATAACCGGCTGGGCAGTGAATGGAAAAGTTGCGCGGCCCGGCGGAGAAACCATTGACCTTGCCGTGAGCGAGGTGCAGCAAGCGGGCCGCAAAATGAATGCGGAAGGCAGCATCAGACTCTATTTCTTCAATAATCCAAAAAGAAATCCTTTGCCGCCGGTCGCTGCGGGGACGCGCTTGAGGTTAAACCTCAGAGATTTGCGGCGGCCAAGAAACTACATGACGCCCGGGTCGTTCGACTGGGAAGCGTACTCGAAGAGGCGGGGGATTTACTTTACAGGGCTAGTGCGGGATGCAGAGGATTTGGAGATTCTTCCGGGAAGGGGCGGAAGCGCGTGGACAGCAGAAATCGATAAGGTCAGACGCAACATGCTGGCCAATCTGGATAAACTTTTTCCAACCGATCATGACCCGGTGCATAAGGCCGCGATTCTAAAGGCGATGCTGCTGGGCGAAGATGACTGGATCGGGCCGGAATCCGAGCTGCTGTTTCAAGAAAGCGGAACGTATCACGTATTGGTAGTGTCCGGTTTTCATGTAGCTGCATTGGCAATCGTGTTGCTGTGGCTGCTGGCTGCGCTGCGTGTGCCGAATCTGCTGGGCACACTGGTGGTGGCTGGTTCCGTGATTGGTTTTACAACGCTTGCTGGCTCGGGAATCCCATTGCAGCGCGCAACTCTGATGGTTTTGATTTACCTCGGAGGAAGATTAATTTACCGCGAGCGCGCACTGCTCAATTCGATTTCCGCAGCGGCCTTGATTCTTTTAATCCTGCATCCCTCCGACCTGCGCGATGCAAGCTTCCAACTTTCTTTCTTAGCGGTGGTTGTACTAGCGACGCTTGCTCTTCCCCTGGGGCAGTGGACGGTAACACCATACCGCATGGCTTTGCGCGATCTTGAAAATAAGGAATTGGACCAAATCAGCGAGCCGAAGAAAGCGCAATTCCGGCAGGATATGCGCATATTGCTTCGATATATCAGCGGCCGGGAGCGAGATAGCGGCGTGCTCGGAAGAGCGACTCATAGCGGATTAACTGCACTGGTTGCGGGGATGCTGGCATTGGGCGAGGCTCTGATATTTACGATGCTGATGCAAGCCGGATTTGCGCTGGTGATGGCGCAATATTTCCAGCGATTGGCGTGGTCAGGAGTAATGGCCAATCTGGCGGTGCTGACGATTACCGCTGTATTGATCCCGTATGGGTTTGTGGTGTTAGCGGCAGCATTCATTTGGTGGCCCGTAGCGCAGGCCGGAGCGTGGCTGCTGGGGCAGATGGTGCAATGGGTCCACGCTGTGGTTTCCATCGCTGCAAGGATGGATTGGTTGAATTATCGCGTGCCTGGTCCGCCGTGGTGGGTTGCGGCAGGATCGCTGGCGGCATTGCTGCTACTGGTTTTTGCAGTTTCGCGGCGATCCCGATGGAGCTGGATAGGCGGGGGAGCGGTGGGGATATTTTCCGTGATCCTAACGGTTGCACCTTATACGCCTGTAGTCCAGCGCGGGAATTTGGAAATCAACGTACTGGACGTAGGGCAGGGCGATTCCATTTTGGTCTCGTTTCCCCGCGGCAGCACGATGCTGATCGACGGCGGAGGAGCGATCCCGGTAAACGGCGCGCCACCGTCGGTGGATATCGGGGAAAGCGTTGTGTCGCCGTATTTATGGAAGAGAAGAATCCAGTGGCTGGATATTGTGGTGCTGACACATGCCCATTGGGACCATCTGGGAGGATTGTACAGCGTGCTGAAAAATTTCCAAGTGCGGGAATTGTGGGTGGGGCCAGGGGCGGAATCGGAAAATCTCGACAGACTGTTGCGACTCGCCGCCGCGCGAGGAGTGAAGGTACAAAAGCATTACGACGGCTATGCGCGGGAGGTGGACGGAGTGAACGTGGCGGTGTTGTCGCCTCCAAAGGATTGGGGTCCGCGCCGCGTAGGGAACAATGATTCGCTGGTGTTGGATGTGACGTATGGAGCGAGAAGATTTATGCTGCCAGGAGACGTGGAATCGCGCATGGAGCGCCGACTGGCAGAACTTGGCGGGAATCTGAAAAGCGATGTTCTTAAAGTCCCGCATCATGGAAGCAGGTCTTCCAGCACGACAGGTTTTCTCACACGCGTAGCGCCAGCTTTTGGGATCATTTCCGTAGGGGCTTTCCGGCGGTTCGGACATCCACATGAGGAAGTTCTTGAGGCATTAGAGCATGCGGGAATCAGGGTTTATCGCACGGACCAAGATGGCACGACAACGGTTGAAAGCAATGGACAGCGCATGATGATTAGCACGTATCGCGAGAATCGCGAGAGTTGGCCCATGTTAAAATTGCATTAGAGCATTTTCATGGTAAGTGTAGAGGGCAGCCTGACGAAAGGCCGCCATCCTGGCTGCGCAATGGGCCAGCAGGACGCTGGCGCTACACATTCGCAGAAGCGGCATTTTATAAGGAAAATATGAGCCAGCGAAAAGCAAGCGATGCCGAGATTCAAGAGGAAAGCCGAAGAATTAGAAGATTGCAACTCGTCGTGCAACTGGTGACGAGCGTCATCAGCGAAGGGAACCTGCCGCTCGAAGAAGCTTCCGAGCTGGTAGCATCGGCAAAGCGGGCGGCATTGGCCTTATTTCCGGACCGGGAATCGACCTACGATTTGATTTACCATTCGCGGTTGCAGCGAGTGATGAGGGAGATATACAGGATTTGCTAAAGGACCCGGAAATTACTACTGGAATTCGTCGTTTTCAATGCCGGCCAGGGACGCGGTGATAGTCCCTAATGAAGTTTGCGCTTTGAGTTGAACAGGAATGCGATTCGCGTCATTGCTGAACCAAACAAATAACCTGCCTTTTCCCTTAAAAAGATTTCCGTCGAACACATCAGGCTCGACACGGAAGGCTAGAAATTTGCCGATCTCGGTTTGCACTTCCTCTATGGCTTGCACCTCGGCAGTGATGCGCCTGGTTGGCGAACCGTCATTGAGCGAGAACTCAAACTGCTTGCCTTCCTCGAGCTGCACGGTGCGTGAATAATAGAGCGCTGAAAGAATATCGTGGACGCAGATGGGAATATTGAATTGCTCCTGCTTTGGCTCAGCGCCGTTAGCGAGGTTCTTATCGCGCAGAATGGCTTTTTGGTGCTGCTGATCGAATTGCAGCGAGATTTCGCGATGGCGGTCGCCCTGATTGATGGTTTTCTTTATTTCCGATGAGCAGAATGTGGAGTTGTTGAAAACGGAGGAATATTCATCCTCAACTTTATACAGATTGGTAACGTAACCGACCGAGTTAGCCTTGGCGGTGACTTTCCATTGGCTGGATTGCGTGTCTGAACCTAGCACTAGTTCGGCTTCGCCCGCGGGGATGAGCCGCCAACGCACAGAATAACGAAGCTTTTCTCCCAGCTTAAGCGCGGTTTTAGGGCGGTTTTGCGATAGTGCGTTGTGGTAACCGGGAAGGCAGGCGAATGCCACAAGCAAAATCAGAAATAAGAATCTCTGAGAGCCGAACATGCCGCCTCCTCCTACTCATTCATAACAGACATCTTCACGAATAGGAAGCAAAGAATCACGAGATAGCCTATAAAAGCTTGGTATTCCCTGTTGGCGAAATAGAGCTGCCAAGAAAAGCGGGAGGGCGTAAAGGGGAAATTGTCGGGGCGAGATAACCTGGGCAATAGAGCAGGCACGGCTCGTGCGTAGCGCGGGAAATCGTCAGGAAAAATCTGGCGCAAATGAGCTTCCTCCTTGCGAATGACCGGCCAGTAAACGGCAGAAAGAAAAATTCCAAACAACAGATAAAGCCACCATTGACCAGCCGCGATGCAGAAGCCAATGCCAGCCAGCGAAGAGCCGACGTAAAGTGGATTGCGCGTGTAGGAATAAGGGCCGCCGGTGGCTAGTTGGCGATTTTTTTGGAGATGACCGGCGCTCCACAGGCGAAGGAGCAATCCTGCGAAGGCAACTGATGCGCCCCACAACAAAGTTAACGGCGAAGGGTCAGCAAAAATCATATAGAGAGCGGCCATGAGGAATCCCATGGGGACTCGAATCCGGGCGGCGATATCAGAATAAGAACGAGGCATGATGTGCAAGCAAACGCAAGTTGGACGAACCGTAAAACCAGATCATCGCAGTTGTCTGCGAATTCGTCAAAAACATAGCGCTATCGGGAAGTGAAAAACTCTCGAACCAGGGACAGCACCGCATCGGGGCGAATCTCAAGAAGACTTTCATCTGGCGACGCGGAGTGGCTATACGAGGTGAGACTGTGTTCCGAGCGGAGCCATCGCGTGTTGCTGCCGTAGGGGCCGTTGCGCGCCGGGTTGGTGGGACCGAACAAAGCGATAGTGGGAATGCCCAAGGCAGCAGCAATGTGCACGGGGCCGGTGTCGGAACCGATGACCAGGGAACTTCTGCGTAGCAATGCGAGCAGCGCCGGAATGTCGCCAGTGAAAAATAAAGGATGCGATGTTTTGCAGGCGCGAAGAACCTGTTGCGCAAGGTTCTCCTCGCCGGGACCACTGTTGACGACAATCCGAAAATCATGATCGCGCGCCAGGGCGTCGGCGACGGAAGCATAACCTTCGACGGACCAGCATTTGGAACCCCAGCCTGCGCCAGGATTTAGAACGGCGACTCTTCCATGCGAAAGTTCCGGCGGAAGAGCGTCAGTGTTTCCGAGAGGAAGATCAAAGCGGGTGACGGGTCGAGCAGCGCCTAACGACTGCGCGAGAGCCAGGTTTGCGTCAACGACGTGAACCGCGTCGGGACTGACCCGCTTGGTGTAAAGAAGACCGGCAGGCAGCTCGCGAAGCCAGGGAGAATCAAAACCAACGATGGAGGCAGAACCGCTGAGAGAGCAGGCCATGGCGGATTTGATGGAACCCTGCAAATCGAGGGCGAAATCGTAGCGGCGGCTTTTTAATTCCGAGAGAATGGCGTTCACTTCGGTGCAGGTTGACGCGGACAATAGGTCCTTCCGCAACGCGAATGTATCGATTTGCAGCACATGGCGCAGCGCCGGGTGACCAGCGAGCAAAGGACTCCAGCGCCGTTCGACCAGCCAGTCGATCTCGCATTCCGGGAAATTATCTTTTAGGGTAGCGGCAACGGGCAGCGCGTGAACGATGTCGCCCATTGATCCGAGCCGGACGATCAAGATGCGGTGTGGAGCCAGGGCGGTCATGCAGAAGACACAACCGATTCGGAGTGTCGCAGCGCCCAGCGCACGGCCTGGTAGACGTTCTCAGCAACGTAATCGGGCTGATGCTCCCAGCCGGAGCGATTAAATTCCCATTCGCCGAGGCCAAAGCCAGTTAGAACGAGCACGCTGCGAGCGCCAGCGCGCCGGGCCATCAGAATGTCCACATAACGGTCACCGATGACGTAGGAGTTCGGCAGATCAATTCCGTGGCGCGCCGCCGCCGAGTGGAGCATGCCGGGAGCAGGCTTGCGGCAGTCGCAGGTGAGGCGAAACTCGGGCAGAATGCCCTCCGGGTGATGGGGGCAGTAAATGATGTCGTCCAGTTTAGCGCCGCCAGCAGCAATCTTTTTGCGGAGTTGCACATGGACCTTCTTGAGAAGCGATTCGGCAAAATGGCCGCGAGCGATTCCAGATTGGTTGGTGATGACGATAGACAACCATCCGGCTTGATTGACGGCGCGAACAGCGCGGGCCGCGTTGGGAAAAACGCGCAAGCGTTCGATATGGTTGATGTAGCCGACCTCCTCGTTCAAAGTGCCATCGCGGTCGAAGAAAATAGCCCGGCGCTCGCCGCGCGGCGGGCGGGCGATGCGCAACGGATTTCTATTCGACTTGATGAGTTTGCGGCGGTTGGGCATTTCTCGAGTTCCCATATTTATTGTACCTGGGAGGCGGTGGCAATTTTCAATGCTGTTGCACGTTCCAGCAGAGCGTTTGCAGATGCAAAGACCATCTGGGGAGTGATGGATGTCATGCAACGATGATCAATGGGGCAGTGCCGGAGCTTGCAGGGGCGGCATTCCGCCTCGCCGATAGCGATGGACGCACACGCGCCCAGGGGCCTGGTGCCGAATTCATCGGTGGGGCCGAAGAGGGCCAGCGTGGGGACGCCGAGCGCGGCGGCAACGTGCATGGTGCCTGTGTCATTGGTGAGATACAAGTCGCAGCCTTGCACGAGGCGGATGAAATCGGACAACGAAGTTTCACCGGCGAGCGAAATGGAGCGAGGGCCAGACGATGCGAGCAAGGAATCCACGAGTGGTTTTTCCTCCGCAGAACCAAAGAAAATGCAGGAGGCGCCAAGGTCTTGTTGCAATTGCTGCGAGAGTTGAGCAAAAGAGCCCGCAGGCCAGCGCTTGGCGGTTCCGAAGGAGGCTCCCGGGCTGATGCCAATCACGGGATGGGATTCTGGTGCGATATTATCCTCTTCGGTTTTACGAGCAAGCAAATCCTGCAAGAGTTTTCTCGATGCGGTGCGCTGTTCCGTTGAGGCGCTCAAAGAAATTTCCCGGACTTCGTTATAGGGCGCGATCAGGCCGAGCCTCCGCAACATTTCCAGATAATAGTGAGCCTCGTGAGAGGGAATCTCTCCCGGTCGCGGCACATCGATAGGATGGGTCAACAAGGGGCCGCGCCCCTGCCGAGCGTAGCCCGCTCGAATGGGAATGCCGGACAGCATGGACAGGATGGCGGCATCGAGTGCGTTTTGAAGCAAAATGGCGGCCTGGAAATTTTCTGCGCGTAAGTCGGAGGCCATGCGCCAGCGCCCCACGACACCGCGATGCTCCGTGCGCGTGTCATATGAAATAACCCGGCAGCGGAGTTCCTGCGCGGGGAATACGTCATTGACCCAAGGCCGCGCAAGCAGCGTCAATTCCGTTTGCGGCAGAGCATGGCGCAGGGCGCGCAATGCAGGCAGGCAGAGCACGGCATCGCCGACCCAATTGGGAACGCGGATCAGAATTTTGGCATCCACCAATTGATTGGGCTGCAATAGACTCATGAAGGCCGCTTCACTGAAAAGGCTTGGCTCATGAGGACACCCGGCTCAAAGGCGGAGCTGCCAAGTGACCTTGAGAATGAAACCGATCCGACCAGCCGAGCTTTTCACCGAGCAAGGAGAGGAATTTGTCCTCCTCATGCAAATACGATTCAACCGCTGCCCAATAAAGCGGGCGGGGAAATGAGAAACCCTGCGGCAAGTTGACCAGATCCTTTTCCGTGGTGATAAAGCAGTCCGCATTGGATTTCGAGACCAGATCCTTCAGCAGATGCAGGTCGCTCAGCGAATAGCGATGGTGGTCCGGGAATATTTTCTTCACCGCGATTGGAATAGAGGCTCTCGACAACGTTGTAAAAAAGCCGCCAGGATTGCCAAGCCCGCAGAAGGCTACGGCTCGTCCAGGGGGGGAACCGGATGTGGGATGCAATTGGCTCGCTTCAGCAAACCCAAGAAAGCGAGTGGATACGGAATAGCTGGGAGCGCCGGGATGAATTTGCTGGACGTACTCCTTGAGCGCTCCGAGTGATCCATTGCAAGATGCGCCAGCAGGGTCGCAGCGCGTGAAAAGAATGGCTTGAGCACGCTTGAGAGCTTGGGGGGATTCCCGCAATAGTCGAGGAAGTTCGCCTCGTGCGCCCCATGGATTTTCTGAATCGAGCAGCACGAGATCAAGGTCGCGAGAGAGTTGCAGGTGCTGGAAGCCATCGTCGAGAAGGTGCACGTCGATGGCGTATTTTTGCTCCAGAGACCGTCCGGCTTCATAGCGACTGGCGGCAATGCCGATGGGAATTTGCAGGTGGCGCAGGAAAAGCTGCACCTCATCGCCATAGTCTAAGGCTTTATACGGGGGGAAGCCCGGCGGTAAAACGATGATGCGTTCGCGGGAAGTTCTGCGATAACCGCGAGTGAGAATCGAAACGTGCAGACCTGCTGTCTGTAGACGCGCAGCCAACCAAAGAACAAAAGGGGTTTTTCCAGTGCCGCCCCAGGTGATGTTGCCAACACTGATAACCTTGGCGCGCAGATGCCGCTGGCGCAATAGGCCAGCACGATACAGCTTGGCGCGCGCCGAGCTGATGGCGGTGAACGCCGAGACTGCACCAGAAGCAATGCGGACGGCTGTGCGCGAAGTGGTCATTTGAAATTCCTGGTCAAATTGCCTGCTCCGGGAACACTGGGAGCTAGTTTTACGGAACCATCGAGGAATAAGCAACCCGGATCAGCTAACAGCTTTTCGAGCGTGTCAGCAATTGGGGCAACGGCGCTGCCGATTTTTTGAAAACGATTGAGGGCTGCCTGGCCCAAGCGGGATGCTTCTTCAGGGTTCTCGAACAGTTGTCGCAAGGCCGGAGTCAACTTTTCAGGCGCGTTAACTTGCAATAATGCGATTCCATGTCCGCCGGATTTCTCCTCAAGGAATAGCTGCAATATCTCCCGGAAGTTGTTCATATAGGGGCCGATAACAATTGGCTTGCCGTACGCGGCAGGCTCCAGAATGTTATGTCCGCCGGTCGGCACCAGGGTGCCGCCGACGAAGGCTACGGTTGCCAATTGATAGATGGCGCCAAGCTCGCCTACAGAGTCCAATAGCAACACGCCAGGCAGTTGGGGAACGGCGCTTGGTGTCCAAGTGGAGCGCAATTGCAGGGGAAGGCCACGTTGCCGAGCCAGTTGGATGACTTCAGCGAAACGCTCGGGGTGGCGAGGGGCGAGGATCAACCACAGACCGGGGAATTGGGGGGCGAGTTCTGAATAAGCATCGAAGAGGAAGTTTTCTTCGCCCGGCATGGTGCTGCCAGCGACAAGGATGGGACCGGCGGAACTATGCTGAATAGCGGAACGCAAAACTTCTACGAAAGGAGTGATCGAAGGGCGGATCGAAAACTTCAAGTTTCCGGCGACATGAACTTTCTTGTGGTCCGCGCCTAAATCGCAGAAACGGGTAGCGTCGGCGGAAGTTTGGGAATAAATGATATCCGTGAAGTTTAAAACTTGCCGCCAGAGGATGCGGGAGAGCTTGTATCGCGGGAATGCCTTGTCCGAGATGCGTCCGTTGACCAGCAGCAACCGAGCCCCGGAGCGCTTGATTTCGCGGAAGAGGTTGGGCCACAACTCAGTTTCAAGAACGATTACAGCGTCAGGCTGGATGAACCGCAAAAATCTCCGAACGACCCATTTCAAATCGACAGGAGGAAATAGGACCGTGTCATTCGGCAGAAGGGAATGGGCGGAGCTAAATCCGGTGCGAGTGGATGAAGTGATTACGATGCGCAGGCCAGGAACACGACGCTTCATTTCCTCAATCAATGGGACGGCGGACTTCACTTCACCCAGAGACACGGCATGGAACCACAAGCAGGGCTGGGCGGAACGATGGGGTTGATTTGAAAAAAAACCGAATCGCTGTTTGAGTCCGGGCAAACGCCCGCGCCACGAACGCACAAATATCCACGGGAGCAAGATTGGGCTCAAAAGCCATAAGAGCAGATTGTAGATAAAATACATCAAACTGCCTGTTATTATAGCGTTTTCCAGAGATTGCCTCCAGCAGTGATGTTGCTGAGAAGCCAATAGGTCAATCTCACAAAAAGTTGCCAATCGAAAAGCGGAACGAAGAAATCTAATAAAGCGATGCGCCAAAGGGATAAAACTCGTGCTGGGGCGGAAATAAAGCAGCCATTGGATGTGATGGCATTCGGAGCACACCCGGATGACGTGGAGCTGCTGGTTGGCGGTACGCTGGCGAAATTGGCCAAACAGGGCTACCGGACCGGCGCTGTGGATTTGACGCGTGGGGAACTAGGGACGCGGGGCACGGAGGAAATTCGAGCCAAGGAATCCGCGGCAGCGAGCGAAATTCTCAAATTAAGCGTGCGCGAAAATCTTGGCATTCCCGATGGACACATTGAAAAAAGCCAGGACCATATACTGAGGGTAATCCGCGTGTTGCGGCAGTACCGGCCGCGGCTGATCATGATTCCTCATTGGGAGGAGAGACATTGCGACCATGTGCATACGAGCGAGCTGGTGGCCGAGGCGGCGTTTTATGCAGGGCTAAAGAAAATCGAAACCGGCCAGGAAAGCTTTCGCCCATTTCGTGTGTTGTATTACGTGGGCCGCATGGGCTTCCGACCGTCGTTTATTGTGGACGTATCGGAGACTTTCGATACTAAGATGAAAGCAGTGCGCGCGCATCAGTCGCAATTCCATCGCGGGCAGGAAGAGGCAAAAGCAGGGGAAGCCCAGACGTTCATCAGTTCCGTGTATGCGCTGGAAGTGTTCGAGACCATGGCGAAGTATTACGGCGCAATGATCGGCGCAAAATACGGCGAGCCTTACCTAATGCGCGAGGCCGTGGAACTGGCGGACCCGGTGGCATTCTTCCGGGAGTTTCCCGATGGCAGACTGCCGCATCTTTTTCCAACGCCATAAGGAGAGCAATTGAGTCGATGAAGATCGGAATCACATGCTATCCGACCTACGGGGGCAGCGGGGTGGTGGGCGCGGAACTCGGGGTGGAATTAGCCGAACGCGGCCACGAGGTTCATTTCATCGCCTCGGCGCTGCCGTTTCGCGCAAAAGGGAATCAATCACTGATCTACTTCCACGAAGTGGAAATGATGAGCTATCCGCTTTTTGAGCATCTTCCCTATGCATTGGCACTATCAACCAAAATGGCCGAGGTGGTGCAGGCATACGATTTGGACGTGCTGCATGTGCACTATGCGATTCCGCACTCCGTAAGCGCTTTTCTGGCGCGCTCCATGTTATTGCCCCGGAAGATTCCATTTATTACGACGCTGCATGGCACAGACATCACCTTGGTGGGGATGGACAGGTCTTATTGGGGCATAACGAAATTCGCGATAGAGCAAAGCGACGGAATTACGGCAATTTCGAATCAGCTTAAGCAGAAGACATTGGAAGTGTTTGGGATAGAGAAGAATATTGAAGTGATTTATAACTTTGTAAACTGCAATAAATACCGCCGCAACGCTAACCCTGAATATAGGAAACTCTTTGCTGCGGAAGGAGAAAAAATCCTCGTACACTTGTCCAACTTCCGGCCCGTGAAGAGAACGTCGGATGTGGTGGAGATATTTTCTCTGGTGCGCGAGAAGGTGCCCTGCAGGCTGATTCTAATTGGCGATGGGCCGGACCGGTCTGCGGCGGAGTTGCTGATTCACAAGAAGGGCTTACAGCAACATGCGTTTTTTCTAGGCAAACAGGAAAACGTGGAAGACACGCTAGGAATTTCCGATGTGCTGCTGCTGCCAAGCGAGCTGGAATCATTTGGTCTGGCGGCGCTGGAGGCGATGGCCTGCGAGGCACCGCCGATCGCCAGCCGCGTGGGAGGCCTGCCGGAGCTAGTTACGCATGGCGTGGATGGGTTTCTGGCAGAAGTTGGAGATGTGAAAGCGATGGCTGATTATGCGGTTCGTTTGCTGCTAGATAATGAGTTGCGCCAGCAGATGAGCAAAGCAGGCCGCCAAACGGCAGAAACCCGTTTTTGTTCGACGCTAATCATCCCACAGTATGAGAAACTTTACCGCAGAGTGGCGGAGCGCGACGCTTGAAGCAATCGGGAGGGAACCCTGCGATGAGAGTAAAAGAAAAAGTAAGAGGACTGCTTCCTGGGCGGAAAGGTTTGATCAGCCGCAAAAGAAAAACGTTTGCGATTGCCATTGTGCTTCCCGTTGCACTCTTGGGCGTCGCCTGGAGCCTGTGGACAGCGCCGGTGGAGACTCCCGATGCAGCAGCTATCGGGGAGGCGATTGAACGACTGCCGGTCGTAGGTTCTGTATTGCTGACGGGAGCGCATCCGGATGACGAGAACAACGCGCTGCTGGCCTACCTGGCGCGCGGAATGCATCTGAGGGTGGCATACCTTTCTGCAACGCGTGGAGACGGGGGGCAGAACTTACTTGGACTGGAGCAGTATGAAGCGTTAGGCATGTTGCGGACGGACGAACTGGTGGAAGCAAGAAAGCGGGATGGGGCAGAACAATATTTTGGGCAAACGTATGATTTCGGATTTTCCAAAACCGCCGAGGAAACATTTGAAAAATGGGGGAAAGAAGATGCGCTCGGAGATTTTGTGCGAGTGGTGCGGAGCTTCCGGCCTGATGTGCTGATTTCGCGATTCACGGGAACCGAGTCCGACGGCCACGGGCATCACCAGGCGGCTGGAATCCTCACCAGAGAGGCTTTTCGAGCGGCGGCGGACGCGAGCCGATTTCCTGAGCATATCGCAGAGGGTTTAACACCCTGGCAGGCGAGCAAATTAGCGCTGAATGTATTTCGTGCACCGGCGGGATCGGCTGGCATGATTTCGATGCCATTGGATGGGCTTGATCCTGTTTTCGGCAAAT
This sequence comes from Acidobacteria bacterium RIFCSPLOWO2_12_FULL_54_10, assembly GCA_001767075.1. Taxonomy (GTDB): domain Bacteria; phylum Acidobacteriota; class Terriglobia; order 2-12-FULL-54-10; family 2-12-FULL-54-10; genus 2-12-FULL-54-10. Next base: position 16,314 of record MEKX01000169.1, read on the forward strand.
CATATCCGCAGATCGGGAATGAAGCTCGTGTTATGCATCGAAGCCAGGGTATGGGCGGGGGCGGCGGAGGCCGAGGGGCGAGCGCGGCATTCCGTGTGTGGGAAACAGCAGCGCCGGGAGGGAGTGCGGATGGGAATTTATTCGATGGCATTGACCTCACACTCAATCGTTTTACTACACTGAGCGGAGGCGACCGGGAAGTGGCGAAAAGTGTCGAGGCGGTGCAAAGCGCCATTCGGGAAGCGACGCAAATGCTTTCACCGTTGCAGCCGGAAAAGGTGATTCCGTCATTGGCATTAGGGCTTTCGGAACTCAAGAAAATGCGCGAGGCTCTGGTGCAGAGCAGCGCTGCCAAAGAAGCGAAAACACATGCCCTATTTCTGTTGGATCAGAAAGAAAAGGATTTTGAACATGCGATCCAACTAGCGGCTGGATTGCAGATGGAAGCGGTTGCGGATCGTGAATTGCTTGTGCCTGGCGAGACGATTGAAGTTTCCGTGATCGCCGCCATTAGAGCCGTGGAGTATTTAGAAACACAGAAAATCGATTTAGAAGCGCCGATAGGATGGCAAGTGGAGCGACAGCCGGTGACAAATCCTCTGGAGGCGAAATTCAAAGTTACGATACCGGCCAATGCAGCTTTTTCACAGCCGTACTGGCTAGTGAATGAGCGCAAGAAGGACTACTTCGCAGTCAATGGAGTCGCTTGGGAAGGGTCTGCATGGAATCCGCCGCTGTTGAATGTCAAAGCGAATTATATGGTAAAGACAGATGGGAATCCGCTGGCGATTACGTTTCCAGAGGAAGTAATCGCGCGGATCGCAGACCGAATTTATGGACAAAGGGAATTGCCATTAACTACTGCGCCCGGTGTTGCAGTTTGGATTGAACCGGCGGAAGTGGTATTCCCCACCGGGGCTACAAAACGCACGATTCGGGTCAGAGCGCGCAATAACTATTCCGTCGAACAGAGGGGGACGGTTCGGCTCGAGCTGCCGGCGCAATGGACCAGCAACCCAGCGTCGCAGGCATTTTCGTTAGCTAAAAGCGGGGATGAAATCTCGATGCGGTTCGAAGTTACCGCGCCGCGAGCGACCGAAGGCACGACGCGAAGTTTTCAAGTGAAGGCAATCGCCGAAGCTGCAAATAAGAATTTTGATATGGGATACCAGGTCATCGATTATCCGCACGTGCAGCGACGATATTGGTTCCAGCCGGCGGAAGCGACGTTATCGCAAATGGATGTGAAGATCGCCCAAGGGATGCGTGTGGGATACGTCATGGGGACCGGAGATGACGTAGCAGAGGCGCTGGTCCAGTTGGGCGTCAGTGTAGAGAAGCTGGAATCTGAGGATTTAGAGACAGGAGATTTAAGCCGGTTTGATGCGGTTGTAACTGGAATACGCGCCTATGAAGTGCGGCAGGATTTGTCGAGGAATCACGCGCGTATGATGGACTACGTGCAGAATGGCGGAGTGATGATTGTGCAATATAGCCGCCCGCAAGGGTTTGGTCCACCGCTGGGGCCGTACAAGTTGGAACCTGGTTCGGGGCCGCGGGTGACGGTGGAGGATACGCCAGTCGAGATATTGGATGCGGCGAATCCTATTTTCCATGCGCCAAATGAAATCACCATGAAAGACTTTGAGGGTTGGGTTCAGGAGCGGGGAACTTATTTCATGGAAAGCTGGGCACCGGAATACAAACCGCTGCTGGCCAGCAACGATCCGGGAGAGACTCCGCTAAAAGGCGGAATGCTGCTGGCTGCGCATGGCAAAGGATATTATCTGTATACGGGATACGCCTGGTTCCGGCAGTTGCCGGCGGGCGTGCCGGGGGCGTATCGATTACTCGCCAATATCGTGAGCTTGAAGAAAACGGCAGCAAGGTAAGAATACATCCCACTGGCACAAGAATTCATGAGCACGGTAATAACTGTTGATGTCAAAGAAAACAGTGGCGGCTGGGAATGTCGAGTCATTGTTAGTGATAGGAATAGCCAGACGGTTCATCTGGTGACTGTGGAAAAAGCTTACCTCGCACGATTGACAGAATCACCGATATCAGTAGAAATATTGGTGCAGCGTTCATTTGAGTTCCTGTTGAAGCGAGAACCCAAGGAATCAATACTGAGAAAATTTAATCTGTCGGTGATTAGCCGCTATTTTCCGGAATACGAGAGAGAAATTTCACAAACACTGCGGAATAAGCTTTAGATAGTGGTTTTCGGGCAGATGTATCCCGCACGAGGCGCTTGGGAATTTTCTGACGGATTCTGTCGCCCCTGCCGGGGCTTACTATGTGCCTAACTCCATTCCCACGGCTTGCGCCGTGGGCTAGAATTTGCCGCCCCCTTCGACAGGCTCAGGGCAGGCTCTCCGGGGCTGTTGAACAGGATACACTATTCGGGAAACCGGTCTAGATAGCAGCGGTGATGGGCTGTTTTTCTACTAAAGCTATGACATGAGAAGCTGCCATGGGTACTGCAAAAGCTCCTTCGGTCCGCTTTGCCTTCACGCTAATCTGCGATATATCCAAGGATAAGGTCTCGGCGATTTTTTGCCGAAATTTGGGAATGTATGGTGCGAGCTTCGGCTCGTCGATTACCACGACACTGTCAATGTTGATAATGCTGAAGCCGGAATCCGCGAGCAGTTGAGCGATGGTGCGGAGGAAAAGGAGGCTCTTGGCTCCTTGCCAGCGCGGGTCCGTGTCGGGGAAGTACTTCCCAATATCGCCCTGTCCCGCAGCGCCCAGTAGGGCGTCAGCTATGGCGTGAGAAAGAACATCACCATCCGAGTGCCCCAGGAGACCAAACGGAGAAGGAATGTCCACGCCGCCGATGATCAGCGGTCTGCCTTCCACGAGACGATGAGAATCGTATCCGATACCGCAGCGTGGCCCATCCTGGAAATTGGTCATTTAGGTTTCCTCTGCGGAAGAGTATCAGAAGCGGCCTCCCCCAGCGAGTGTTGCTCCTGCTCGAGGAAATATCTAGCAAGATCAAGGTCTGAGGGTTTTGTGATTTTAATATTGCGTTCGGAGCCAGGAACGACCGTAACTTCCAAGCCCAGGTGTTCCACCAGACTAGCCTCATCGGTGCCATAAAATCCGTCCGCAAGCGCTTTATCGAAGGCTTGCAGCAAAATGTCGTATCGGAAAACCTGCGGTGTCTGCGCAAGAACAATGCGTTCACGAGAGAGAGTGCCGATAATTTTAGTACGGTCCACTTGCTTAACGGTGTCAACGCTGAGGATGCCAAGAATCGCAGCGCCGGTTCGGGCAGCTTCCGCAATGACCGAGGAAATCAGAGCAGGGGTAACGAAAGGGCGTACTGCATCATGAACCGCCACCAAGTCGGTATCGGGCGGGACAGAACGCAGGCAGTTTTCAACCGAATCCTGCCGCCGGTTCCCACCGGCCACGACAGTCACCTTCTTTCCCAGGTCCTCGCCGGCCGCGATAGCTTGAATCGCAGAAATGTCTTCGGGCGGGGAAGCGATGTAAATTTCCGTGATATCGCTGCAAGCGGCAAACTTGCGCAGCGTATGGAGCAAAATCGGCGTGCTCTCGATATTCATCAAAGCTTTTCTGTGCAATCCCATGCGGACGCCTTGTCCGGCGGCGGGCAAAATGGCGACGACTTTTCGCATAGATGAATATTCTCCGCAGGCAAAGGATTGACGAATCATTTTCCGGTAAAGACACCGCGCCGTCAACTGGCAACTTGCCTGGGTGGATTCCTGCTTGAATTGATGAATCGGGATAGAGAAATGATACTAGGTTAAAGGGTCTGTTTGCAGGCATTGCACGCGGTCCGGTAGTTTGATACAGTGATTTCACGAATCCATACTGAGGTGAAAAATGGCTATCAGCCAAGAACTGCTCGACATTCTGGTCTGTCCTTTATGCAAGGCGAAAGTTCATTTGAAGAGCGACCAGACAGGGCTGAAATGTGAAAAATGCCATCGCGTTTATCCCATAAAAGATGACATTCCAGTCATGCTGGTGGACGAGGCTAGCGTCGAAGCGTAATGAAACAGAGCGCAGAAGTGCGGGCGACACTGAAAGCCGACACCGGTCTGGCTGATCTGCCACAGGGGTCGCGCGTGTTGCTCATTCGTTTGCGCTCGATGGGCGATACGGTCCTGATGACACCAGCGATACGATTGTTGCATGATTGGCGACCCGACCTGCGCTTGACTGTGCTACTGGAAGCTCCATGGCATGAAATCCTCGAAGGGAATCCTGCACTTGAATCGCTGGTCATTCTGAAAGGAAAACTTCGAACCGCGTGGCAGGTATGGAGGCAGCGATATGCCGCCGTCGTCAACCTGCATGGCGGTTCGACCAGCGCCATGTTGACGCGGGTGAGCCATGCAAAACTGACAGCCGGGTATTCGTTTTTTCGACATGGCAGCGTCTACAG
>MEKX01000170.1 GCA_001767075.1 Acidobacteria bacterium RIFCSPLOWO2_12_FULL_54_10
GCGGTGCGTGGAATGTCATTCCATCGGGGGAAAAGGAGGAAAGGGAGGCCCGGACCTGGCAACCGTAGCCAGGAATCGGAACTCGGTTGGGTGGATCGCAACCATGTGGAATCACGCTCCGGACATGTTCCGCGCCATGGCAGAGAAAGGTGTGCCTTTCCCCCGCTTCCAGGGCAGCGAGATGGCAGACTTGCAAAGCTACATCCGGCTCATGGCAGGTTCCCAAGAAGAGAATCGTCTCTATTATAACTATGTCCGTCCACCAAACGCCGACGAGGGGGAAGCACTCTTTCGAGCCAAACAGTGTGTACAGTGCCACAGTATAGGCGCATACGGAGGAAAGGTCGGACCGGACCTGAGTAGCACGGCCTTGCCAAGGAAGTATGCGGTGATCGCTCTGGTCATGTGGAATCACGCTCCTGAAATGCACAGCATGATGTCGGCTCTCTCTATTCCACTGCCCAATTTTGAAGCGCAGGAATTAGCAGACTTGCTTTTTTACCTTAGTTCTTTATCTTTGAAGCGGCAAGGGGACCCGGCGGTCGGAGCCTCTACCTTTGTAGCGAAAGGCTGCTCTTCTTGCCACGCCGTCACGGCGGGAGCTACCAGCGAGGGACCAAATCTTACGAATCTTCAGGGTAGCCTGACGCCTCTCAGCATCTCGGGCAAAATGTGGAATCACGGTCCTGCTATGTTGCAGCGGATGGCAGAGTTGGCCATTTCCTGGCCTGTGTTCAACGGCAAAGAGCTTACCGATATTCTGGCCTACTTGAAGAGCATCCAGGCAGGTTCCTCGCAAGGTTCCGCATCGGATGCTGCCGCGAGCGGGCCTTGAGGCCCTTTAGAGCATTTTCACAGATGATGTATAGCGCCAAGGAAAAACATCCCCGGAGGGGATGAATATGAGTAACCGGGGGCAACGCCCCCGGAAACCGTACCCCAAAACATCGACCCCGCAAGGGGTCGCACTCTCCCTGCAACATGCATCGGTACGACCCCTTCAGGGTCGAACCTAAACTGGGGAGCTTTCGCTACCGGGGGCGCTGCCCCCGGCTATTCACGCGTATCCCCTGCGGGGATAGTTCGCGATTGTCCTAGCTCTATACACCAACCATAAAAATGGTCTAGATTTTGCCGCAATACTCACTTCCCCTTTGGTTCATTTTTCCGAGTACCCATCACAGAATCTAGCGGAGAAATCCAGGAGAAAATTCCATCTAAAAAATGAGGCGTAAAGCAAACTGAATCTGGCGAGGGTTGGTGGAGGTGGTGTTGATTCTCCCAGCGGTGGGATTTCGGCGGATATTTGTGCGAGTTTGCCCTGTCACTGGATCACGTACCGTAGAGGCCGCAAAGATTGAGGAATTTCCCCGGCCGAAGTTGGTGTGGTTGAGCACATTAAATAGCTCTCCGCGGAATTGGAGCCGCCACTTGGAATCGATCGAAAATTCCTTTTGCATCGATACATCCAAATTGTAGGAGTTTGGTCCCGAAAGGGTGTTGCGCCCCACATTCCCGATAGTGCCCGGTGCAGGATTGCCGAAAACACAAGGGTCGAAGAATAAATCCTTGGTTCTCAGTTCCGTCCCAGCCAGAACCGTTTCACACCCGATGGAAACACCCTTGACCGGGTTGTTGCTTTGACCCGGCAGGAGATTTGGTGAGCCAGTCGAAAACAAGTAACCCGGGATTCGGACGTTGACAGAAGGATTACCATAGCCTCCAGTACGAAATGACACAATTCCTCCCAAACGCCAGCCTCCGAACAGGGCGGCTAAGGTTCCAGAACTCAGCCAGCTTTGCCCGCTGCCAAAGGGCAGAGTGTAAAAATAGTTCACGGATAAACGGTGCCGGCCATCAAAATTGGAAAGGCCGCGGCCGAGCGTCCGATCCCATCCATAGTCTCCCCCTCCGCCCGAATAAGAAGAGGAGTCATCCACTGACTTGCTCAAAGTATAGTTGGCGCCAAAACCCAATCCTCCGCTCTGACTCTTGTTAACGGAGAGCTGTAACGAGTTGTAAAACGACTGGGCATCACTGGTGAGCAGATTAATTTCGCTGAACGCAGGGTTAATAGGACCCGCATTAGGCGGAAAGAACAGCGAGCCATCCGCTTGCACGATGGGGTAAGGATACTGGTTGGCCTCGAAGGTCCGAAGCAAATGATTGCCGCGCTGCCCCACATAGGAAGCTTGGAAGCGCCAGCCCCCAGCAACTTGCTGCTGGAGACCAAGGTTATAGCGCAGCAGCATCGGGCTGGTCATATGATTGTAATCTGGTGCTCGGACGCGGTCGGTGCCCTTAGCTTCCGCTGCTGCGTCCAGGATGCGAGGGAATGTCTCGGTTGAATCAAAGTTGGTCCTGAGCGCGATCCTGTAAAAAGGAGCCGAACTTCGCTGCTGCCAGATTGCGTAACTAAGCAACAGATCGTAATAAATGCCGAAGCCGGCAGAGATACTGGTATTCCTGCTGCTTCCAGGAGACCACGCGATGCCTATGCGGGGAGAGAAATTGTGCAGTTGGTTGCTCTTGAACATCGGTCCGACCTGCATGACAGAGTCTCGCACCGGGTCTGGGATAAAATGCGTCTTGCCATATTTGTCCTTGATGATCGTTGCAAATTCGTATCGGAGGCCAAGATTGAACTGCAGGTTGGGTTTGGCTCGGTACTGATCCTGAATGTACAATCCTGCAAAAGTCTGGCGAAAAGCCCTTCGACTATCCGATTTCGGCAAAGCAACTTCCAGGTTGGTCCCTGACGGACCTCCTTGCAGAAAACCATCCAGGCTATTAAATGACCAGCTCCCGGACTTTTCTATAGTGCCAACAATATCCATGCGATAGCGATGGAGGTCGAGACCAAACTTCAGGCCGTGGATGCCTTTCTGAACCACCATATCGTTTGCAAATTGAAAAGTGTTGGCGAAGTCGTCGGTGTTGTTATTTGGCGGGCCGAAGCCACTCAGTCGCGACACGTTGATGCGTCCGAACTGGCCGGCCGATGGGACAAAGAATAAACTGCTAGGAAGTTCTATATCGGAAATGCCCCGGACAATCGTAACCGGTCGTGTGTATCCCATCCGAAAAGCATTCAAAACATTCACGCTGAAAATATGGGACATTACCAGGGTTGCATATTGCTGGCGGCTCTCTGTGGCGTTGTAGAAAAGATAGGCTCCGGAAGCGGACTTGCTGGAGGCATCGTCGAAGGTGTATCGGAAAAAAAGGCCGTCTCGTTCTGTAAGCTGGTGATCGATGCGAACCGTGAAGAAATCATCATCCGCAGGCTCGAACTGGGGCGCCAAGTGTTCCCCGGCGCCTTCGCCCAGTCGCTCCCCAGTGGGTATTGGATAGAGTTCCAAATAGGGTTTCACGGCGGGGGGTAATGTGACAGTTCGAAGGGTTTTTCCGTTACGATCCGTAATAATACCCAAGCGTGATTCACTGTCCGGCCACGTGGCTGAATCGATGGTGGTCAGCCGGTCCCGCAACGCTTCAAAACTCCCCATGAAGTAAGTCTTATCTGACAGGATCGGCCCTGTGAGAATGAAGCCGTACTGATTTCTCTTGAAAGGAGGGGGTTCGGAATCGGGTGTGAAGAAATCGCGCGCGTCCAATTTGCTGTTGCGAAAATACTCGAAGAAATTCCCATGGAACTCATTGGAGCCGGAGCGGGAAATGGAGTTCAAGACGCCCCCGCTCCCGCGCCCCATATCAGCTCCGTAATTGCCGCTGAGGACTTGAACCTGCATGACCGCGTCTCCGCCGAGCTGTACTCCAGCGGCGCTTTGTGGCGCTTGGTTTTGGGTGCTCTGGATGTTGATGCCATCCATCAAATAAACGTTGGAGAGGGAACGCCCTCCCACAAAGTTTAGTTCGCCGCTGCCGATGCCCCGGGAACCCGAACCTCCCCCGCCGCTCACTCCCGCTTCCAAGGTTGCTAGTTGACTGTAGCTACGCCCATTCAGCGGAAGCCCAGCGAGTTGGCTTTCGCTGATTGTGCCGGTGGCATTGGATCTACCCGCCGGATTGGACGCGCTCTGCGATCCTTGGACCTGCTGAGTGGAATTCGACGGCGATGGTCCCTGCGCCAACATAGTACTGGCCTCCGAAACCGTCAGAACCAGCAAAAATGGCGACACCCTGGACAGACGAATGAACCATCTCCACTGTTTCCTCAGTCGGCTGCCTCGCTGTAGCATTCGGGCCCCTTCCTCCTTAGACCTAAATTGAGTCTGTAGGCTTTCCTATGTTTGACCCTAAGTCACCACCACTTGGTTTCACACTTTTTCTCAATACGAAATTCTTTCATGCCTGCTCTTGTCCCTGCTGAACAGCCCCTCAATTTCAAAATTCATGCTAAGCAACGGCCCTCAGAGCCGTAAATTGTCTTGAGACAAACAGAAAAAAGCCGGGTCTGGGAACTGTGCATTCCTGCCGACCCGGCAAATTATCGCGTGCCTTATTCCTTCGGGCGGTCGCTATTTGGAACTATTACTTGCAACTACCATTGGGCTGGAGTGAAGCCCAAAGTCACCTGAGCGCCTGCGGGTTGCATGCCGATCTCGCGCGCCATGGAAGGCACTAAATGCACCACCTTCCCTCCCGCCATCGTCATCAGCACCCGGAGGTTTTCGATGTCCGACTCAGGAATGGTCAGGTAGTCACGATCCAGCACCGCGAAGTCGGCCCATTTACCCGGTTCCAGTGACCCTATCACGTTTTCCCGAAGCAGATAGTTTGCTCCCCAGGTCGTGGCGATCTTCAAGGCAGTCTGCCGGTCTACCCGCTGGTCTTGGGCGTAAACCTTGCCATCCCATGCTTTGCGATTGATCATCCAGGAGATCCCGTGGAAGATTGTCAGCTTCGTGGAACCCAAGGTGCGATCCATCTCAAACGAGTTGTTCACCTGTCCCTGGACGAGCCGCTTGTTCGGCACAACCCAGCTAGCAACCCGCTCGCCGTAGTAGTCCATCACCGCCGGGGAAGCCTGATAGATCTCAAAGGCATCGCTGGACGCGTAGAAATTGTATTGCTTCAGTTTTTCTACCTGATCGGGCCGCGGCCACACCGTGGTGTGGTCAAAACCATGCCGCTTGGCCCGGATTTGCTCATCCGTCATTCCGGCATCTTTGCTTGCCTGAACGATGACGTTCATCAT
>MEKX01000171.1 GCA_001767075.1 Acidobacteria bacterium RIFCSPLOWO2_12_FULL_54_10
TCATCGATGAAGTGCCGAATCAGATTTATGAGCATCTCGTACTTAACAAAGGCACTTTCTATTTTGACTTCTACGAACTCCCCAGCAAAAATGCCAATCCGAACCGCGAGATGTTTGCGGATCAACTCCTGCAAGATCCTGATCGGACACTCCCCAAATCGACAGAAGTGAGACAAGGCGTAGAACGCAGGTACGCTGACAACAGGCTACAAACTCCGCTTTCTGAAAGAGAGCTGGAGCGAAGGCTACGCAGACTCTATCTGGAACATAGAACTATTATCGAAGAAACCGGAGCGAATAATTTGTATTTGGCCGCAGGTTTTCTTGAGTGGTACGAGCGGGAAAGTGAACAAATTCTGATGCGGTCGCCGCTCGTCCTCGTGCCTGTACGACTTGAGCGAGAACGCGGCGCAGGGCAGACCATATATAACATGGTATTTGATGACGAAGCCCTGGATACGAATTATTCCCTGCTGGAAAAACTTAGACATGACTTCCAACTGACTTTACCTAACCTTGACGAAGAAGAATTCCCAGAAACGTATTGGGAGAGAGTAGAAGCAGCCATTGCAACACGGCAAAGTGAGGGATGGGTAATTGTGCGCGAAATGTCCCTAGGCCTCTTTCGCTTCAATAAGCAGATCATGTGGCATGACCTTAATCCTGGGAACTGGCCACGCCACGCACCACTATTCGATAAGAAGATTCTCAAACGAATTCTTCTCGGTCCGACCGAGGGAGAAACTGCGCCGGGCCAACTCGTTGGAGAATATCCCCAAGATGCGGAAGGCGATGGTAAGTCAATCAGCCTCCGGCTAATTAGAGATGCAGATTCTTCACAATACACTGCTTTAGTCGACTCGATCGAGCGCGAAGATGGACTTGTCATCGAAGGCCCACCAGGTACTGGGAAGTCACAGACCATTACGAATCTCATCGCTACAGCTTTAGATCGCGGAATGTCAATTCTATTCGTCGCAGAGAAAATGGCAGCCCTAGACGTCGTGTTCAAAAGACTTAGGGAGGCAGGATTGGATGATTTCTGTCTCCAGCTCCATGGCCTGAAAACAAGCAAGAAAGAGCTGCTGGAGTCCATAATGCTACGAATTGAACACCCGACTGAGAAACCGACAGAGCTTGCTCATAGAGAGAGCGCATTGGAACAGGCCAAAAACGAGCTTAAGGCGTATTCGGTTGCGATGGTAGAACATGCAGGACCAGAGAATTTACCGTTGTATCGGATCGCTTGGCGAGTAGAGCGACTTCAGCAGGATTTACCATCCAACTTTTACCCCGTAGGCATTTCCGACTTAGGTTCCCTCAAGTTAGAGGAATTCGAACACTGCAAAAACCTGTTGGATGATTTGGGACGAGAATGGGCCGCGGTTCCAGTTGAGACCCGCGATGCATGGAAAGGATTCTTACCTGACAGTTATGACGAAACCCACCGCAACATTCTCAATAATCATTCCAACAACGTCATTCTCGCTATCGACGAATTGACCAAGTGGTTGATTGATCATGATGCGCAACCGATGGCTCCGTCAATATTTCAGGTTCTGAGACTTCTGAAACTCGGGGAAGCAAATACGGACATGATGATGCCCCCACTACCCGCAGGCGTAGACATCGCACTGATACATAACGTTGTTCACAATGATCTAATGATTTCCTTCAGCAATATTTTGGAAATGCTGAAGACGTACTTCGAAACTGTTAGCAAGGTAAACAACGTATTCGATTATGCTTCGCCGGAAGCAGAGCGCTACGCACAGAACTTGAAGACGCACGCGTCGAGACTTGCAAATACCGCCTGCAATTCAGATGTCCGGATCAGTGACTTGCCAACGGAAAAGGCGCGTATTGATGACATCATCAACGGGCTAACTTCTCTGCGCGAAGTTGCGGAACCTGTGATCACTTTGACTAAACAGGTCGCTCGAACACTTGAGGACTATGAAAATGTAGCGAAGCGGGCGAGAGAGCTTGCAAATGGCCCGGCAGCCCTTTCTCTGCACGGGACAGGGTTCCATGCGAAACCTACGGTGTTGAACTACCTCACGGCGGCGCAGAACGCTCATCGGGAGATCTTGCAAAAATGCGAAGCCTTGAGGCAGTTCTTGCTCGATCAAATCCTCGACAGTGATGATATTCGTTCCGCCTGTAATGTGATTATGGGTGTCGGAGACAAGTGGTTTCCTGTATTGAAAAAAGACTATCGGCGTGCAAAGCGACTAGTCAGGGGATTAATGAAACAACCAAAAGAATATTCTCGGAAACCAGACTTTCTTGCTCTATTGCGAAGGCTCATTGATCTCTGCAATGCTAAGGATCTTTTTTCGCAGAACCGAGACTTCCAACAGACACTCGGTTCCATATTCAAGGGAGTTGATACGGATTGGAACACTCTAGATGAGATGATCCAGTTCTCGCAATCTTTAAGAGAGCGCTTTGGCCTAGAAGATGCAATAAAAGTTGTCTCAGGCTGGGATGCGCACGTCGAACGCATGACGAACTCGTTGGATCGGATATCGCAAAGGATAGAACGAGTTAGGACCTATTCGGTAACTCATCCCTTCCCTGAATCGCTGTGGGCGCGACCAATCGTGGAGATTTCCGAAACGCTTCAACCATGGTCTGGAAAAATGGAGGCGGCCATTGAATCTGTTGCAAGTGGTTGGTGCAACGGAAACGCTACATTAACTACTGCATTAAATGCGGTTGAAGCGTTCCGCGTTGCGAAAAATAGGGAACAGGCGATCACTCTACATACATCGTTCAGACAATTAGTTGCGACTGCATGGGACGGTCCTCATACGAACTATCAATTGCTGCTAACAAGTCACGAATGGCTGAAGAATGTACTCGATAGCTCGACAGTCAATGTGGAAGTAATGCGTTGGCTCGTGCCGTCACTAGGACTGTTCAGGCGATAGTATTTCGAAGAACTCTTACTAGTAGCGCGCAGATTCCGACAACATGTAGCTGAACAGTCGGCTCAACTGAAGGCCATCGGCGAACTCAGGTTGATTGAGTGGGTAGGAGGCAAGGAGGGTACACTGAGTGCCTTCCGGGATAAATTGTGCCGCTCGGTAGCCACATCTTCCAGTCTTGTCTTGCTGGCTCGCTGGCATGCGATCAATAAGCAGATTCGCAATCTTGGATTAGGTTTATTGTCGGACGCCATTTCCAGGGGAGATCTCTTTGGAGATTCTTGTGGCAAAGCATACGAATACTCGGTGTATCAAAGAATTTTGGAGGCTAGGATCCATGCAAACCCCATACTCCAATCATTCGGGCACATAAAGTATGAGAGCCTTCGCCAACGATTCGCAAACTTGGATAAGGCAATTCTGGCGTTAAATGGGAGACACATTGCCTCTAATTTGCTTCGAGTTTCAGTTGCGGAGGGGATTGGCTCCGGACCGGTTAGCGCTTACACCGAAAAACGGCTGTTGATTAAGGAAGCGGGAAAACAAAAGAGACACATTCCAATCCGCCAGCTTGTTCGACGAGCAAAGAACGCCATTCAGGCCTTGAAGCCTTGTTTTCTGATGTCTCCACTATCGGTTGCCCAATACTTGGCTCCGGGGGAGATTGAATTCGATCTGGTTGTTATGGACGAAGCGTCCCAGATTCGTCCTGAAGACGCATTGGGTGCTGTCGCCAGAGCCAGAAAGGCCATAATCGTGGGTGACCCGAAGCAGCTTCCGCCGACGCGATTCTTCGATACAGCTATTGCAGAAGACGACGATTCAGATGAGACGATTATAGATGATACAGAATCTGTCCTTGATGTGTGCTTGAAACAACTTCCGTATCGCAGATTACGGTGGCACTACAGATCCCAGCATGAATCCCTTATTCAATTTTCGAACGATCAATTTTATAACGGAGATCTCATCGTATTTCCTTCACCGAAGCGAGATGCGCGCGACTTCGGAGTTCATCTTACGTACGTTGACAATCCCTCATACAACAGCGGCCGCAATCGCGCTGAGGCCGAAATTGTCGTGGAAAACATTATTCACCATTTCCAACGATATCGGGACAAAAGCTTGGGAGTTGCAGCCTTTAACAAGAGACAAGCTGAAGAGATTGAACTCATCCTTGATAGGGCACGACTGGAGGATCCCGCGATTGACGAGCTTATTTCGCGGAACGAAGCTGAAGAACCACTATTCATTAAGAATCTTGAAAATGTCCAAGGGGATGAACGTGATGTGATTTTCATCTCGACGACTTATGGCCCAGAGAAGCATGGTGCACCTGTCTTCCAAAGATTTGGACCCCTGAATTCCGATCTTGGATGGCGTCGCCTGAACGTTATCGCGACACGTGCTAGGCAAAGAGTTGAAGTCTTTACGTCAATGCGGCCGATTGATATTCGGATTGATGTGTCAACCCGAAAGGGTATACGCGCCCTGCGGGCATATCTGGAATATGCGGAGAGCGGTCGGTTTTCAGACCTGGGAAAACCGACGGGAGGCAGTCCAGAAAGTGAGTTCGAAGTAGCTGTCGCGAAAATACTGAATGATCTGGGCTATGAGTGCGTGCCTCAAGTAGGCGTTGCAGGTTTTTTCGTTGATATTGGTTTGTTGCATCCAGATCGGCCAGGTGAATTTCTCATGGGGATTGAATGCGACGGTGCTCCCTATCACTCGGCACGATCAATTCGGGATCGCGACCGCCTCAGACAGGAAATCTTGGAGAGCAAGGGATGGTTCATACATAGAATATGGTCAACGACTTGGTTCCATACGAGACTCGCAGAAATAGATCGATTAGTACGTACTATTTCGGAACGACTGGAGGAGGATAGGCGTCGTTGGAAACTAGTCTCCACCAATGAACAATCCGTCGAGATGGTTACTGTGACAAGACAACCGGAAACCAAGGATATAGAACAACAAGATGAGAAAATCGGGGAGTCTCTCGAAGAAACCTTGGAACGATACTGGGCCAAGAATATCCAGCCACAATTTCCTGACCGTGAGAGCAGCATCCTAAGCCGCCGAATGATCCAAGCGCTGACGGCTAGAAGACCTGATACAGAGGTCGACTGGTTCAAGGCCGTTTCTCTCGAATTGCGCCAACACATGAATCCTAAAGAGCGCAATTTTCTACCTGATATTTTAGACGTAATTGCTGAGTACGCTTAAGGGGTTGCCCATATTATTTCCCATACCGCCATGCCAGAACTCGATAAAGAAACAGGGTTAAAAAAAAAGGGGTCTTCGTGAACTCGTGTGGGTGATTTTCGATCATTTTCAGAGGACCGGCAACATGCACGTTAGTATTTTGAGCCGCAGATATTCTTCGTCCCGCAGCCCGTACGCCCGCCGCTGGATGACGCGGATCTTGTTGTTCAAGCCCTCAACGAAGCCGAGCGAGACCTTGTTCTCGGGT
>MEKX01000172.1 GCA_001767075.1 Acidobacteria bacterium RIFCSPLOWO2_12_FULL_54_10
CAACTACAGTTCCACTGTCGGCCGGATTAACTCGACGGCAAATGAGGCGCGCCGTATTCAGTTTGCGCTGAAGCTGACGTTCTAGTTCGTGACGATTGACGTTCCTTTAACTGAGGCCCGGAGGCAACTCTGGGCCTTTCTTTTTGCAAGATAAGTTAACCTTCGCTCGTAAAATTTCCAATAAATGCGGGAAAAGGTGTGCGTGGTTATTCCAAGGAATCGTATAATGGACCTGAATCCACAGGCCGTCAAATATGCTCAGAAATCCTTTCTTTGGCGGTAAAGTTATTTTCATTCTTATCGCCGCTATCGCGCTGACAGGCATTTTTGCGTCTGCGCAGATGCAGCGCGGTATTCAGCGTCTGTGGAATGACTTGGAGTCCAATCGCCAGCCGCCACCGGACACGGAATTTGTCTTTGCCCGTGTACAGTTCAGCGACGGACGTGGCGGCGGGTTTGCATTTCGCGGGTTGCCGGGCTGGGCGCATGATTATCCCGACGCCGAAGAGCACATTCTCCAGGTGGCTAATGAAGTCACCAACGCCAACCTGAACAAAGAGTCTTATGTCATCGTGCGGCTGGACAGCGACGAAATTTTCAAGTATCCGTTCCTGTATTTCAGCGAAGTCGGCGAGCTCAATATGAACGATCAGGAGATTCACAATCTCCGCGAGCACTTCAACCGTGGCGGATTTGCTATGATTGACGACTTTGACGGCCAATACCAACTCGAATGGTTTTTATCGCAGATGAAAATGGTTTTCCCCGACCGCGGCTTTGTGGAAATGACCCTCGACCACCCGCTCTTTCATACCTTTTACGAAATTCCAACGTTGAAAGTGGAGCCTCCCTATGAAGTGCCCGCTCCGCCTAAGTTTTACGGCTATTTCGATGACAAAGGAAGGCTCCTGATGATTATCAACCACAACAACGATGTGGGTGATTTCTGGGAGTGGATCGACCAGCCTATCTATCCCCTGGAGCCTTCCACGGTAGCCCTGCGCTTCGGCATCAACTATCTGATGTACACGATGACGCACTGATCGGCTCGTTTGCAGTTTCCAATGCAAACGGCGTTCACGATTCCCAAAACATCCTGGTTCAAATTGATTACCCTGCTTTGCGCGGAAAAAGGGCTTGGCGCGGCGGCTTGCGTAGGTTAGATTGGAAGGATAGTCAGGAAAGGAAATTCATTTGTTATTGCATCGCAAAAGTTGGCGAAAGCTGCTGCTGGTCTCGTGTTGGATGATCTCCGTTCTGACGTCGAATCTCGCTGCAGGCCGCATCGACACCCAGCACTGGCAGTTATTTGCTGTCGCTTACCCTCCCAACAAAGATGTGACCGTGATCCTGGGGGGCGGGGAAAAGACGCTCACCACGCGTGGGCTGGCAAAGGTCAAATGGGAAGATAATAATGCCCGGTTGCAGTTGGAAATTCAAAACCTTCCGGCGGCGGATAGCCTCGGCTGGGCAGGCCGTCAGTATGTGCTGTGGGCCATCGACAGTGAAAAAAAAGTTTTGAATCTGGGTCTAGTACCCATGAGCAGCAAAAATGCCAATTGGCAGGTGCAGTTGCCATTCCGCGTATTCGGGTTGCTGGTCACGGCGGAGTCCAATCCAACGGCGACGGCTCCCGGAGCGGCGGTCGTGCTGGAAAGCCTGCTACCCGATGATCCTTATCTTGTCGTGCCAGTGCTTCGCGTGGAAGTCACGCTGGCTTCCCCGAATGGTTAGCCGAATTTCCAATCAATCGCTGCTTTCCATCTGCTCTAATTTTCCGGTTCTGCTGCCCTCTCGTTTCCAATACATCACTTTCAGATGCTCCCGCCAATTCTCGTTCAAGCCGATGCGGACCGTTTCGATAGCAGGAGAAAAATAGCGCAACACAATGTCGCAAGCAGGGTGGAATTGCAGGCCAGGGCTGACCAAAAACAGGCGCGGCGGCTGCGGACTGATTTCGCGGCCTCGAAAATACCCCTGCTTTGCAAGGTCTCCGCGCTGTTGGTGCAAGCGAACTCGCATCCAGTAATCGAGCGCTTGCAGTGGCAGATGAATATCTTCGGAGGCTTTTAATTCCACGACAGCCAGGCGTCCTGATGTGTCGATGGCCAGCAGGTCCAGCACGCCTCGTTCCAAGCCTCCGGCGTTGGTCACTTGCCGGTAAACCGGCTCCGCAAGCAAAGATTCACCCAGCTTGTCAACTTGCATCATGAGCAAATCCTGAAGCCATCGTTCCGGTTGCAGTCGGAAATAGGGATGGTTGGGGTCCAGCGGATTCGGGGTGCGATGTTGTGCGATGTGCAGCACAAGCTTCTGTAAGTCTTCCCAGGTTCCTTCCCCCAACATTGTTTCTGAGCGCCCAATGCCATAGACCACACCGCGCGCGGTTTCACGCGCGAACGGCAACCCTCGAAAGGTCCACGTGGAATCTCCATCGCGGCCGACAAACGATTGAATGACGGGGTTCAAAGCCTCGATCTCGGGTCCCCAGTGCCGCCCCGCCAGGGAACAATGCTGGGCCGCCGGCAGCGGAGCCAGAGCAGTCGTCAGATTTCCCTCTTCCGCTGGCTCGCATTTCCGAACCTCATCGCCGGTTTCGTAAACTTCCCAGCGGAACCGATCCGCATTCATCCATGCCAGTCGCTGCAGAGTAGTTTTGGAACTCCCCTCTGGAACAAAAATACGCAGGCCTTCGATCACCTGCTTCTGGCTGTTCTTCCGCAACCAATCCAGCCACAGCAAACCGAAGGTAAGGATGTCCTCTCTTCCGTTTTCCTCCTTGTCGCTGATCCCGATCACAGCCCATGCCCGTTGGCCGCGGCTGAGCACTCCGCGTGCGAAGCGGGCGGAGAACGATTGGGCCAAAGCAGGCTCCGTCGTCAACTGTTTCACTTTCCATTCCGGAAATATCTGCCCCAGGTATTGCCGCAGATTTTGCACATAACGGACGCGCTGGCTGCGGCGGTCGAGGCGCCCGGCCTCCGCTTTGGATTGGGAAAGGATCAGCGTTCCCGTCATCTCCTTCCCGAATTTCTGATAGACGATCTCCATGCGGTTTGGAGCTTCCTTCTTGATCGAAACGATGTGACGGACGAAATTGGTTTCGTCATTCCATACCTGCAACAATAGTTTGTTGTATTCCGTTGAGAAGGTATATGAACTGGAAGACAAGTCGATGACCACCTTGCCGGGTTCCAGCAATACAGGGTTGCTCAGTCCCAGCAGGAACAAGTCGATCCGCTCTTTAATTTCTTCGATGCTCGGTGCCGTTGGCATAAGTGATCAGATTAATTATATTCCTGAAGGACAATCGCCTAACGTGATCTGCAACCAGTTGACATTTGTTGGTTTAGAGGAGTCAAACCGGTGTAGGTATGCTTACATCCGGTATGCAAACCCTTGACCACCCTCCAGGGGACCGCTACAATCAAGCTTTTCGTCCTTAGCAGGCGGCAAAGAGAAATTTCGGCTATTATAGTTCCTGGTCGGATTGCTTTGGGTTCGTTGATCCGTGCGGGCTGGCAAACTGTCATTATAGAGGGAGGGGCTATGGCCTCGGTTGAAGAAAAAGTGAAGCAGATTATTGTTGAGCAGTTGGGAGTGGACGAGGCGGAGGTCACCGCAACGGCATCTTTTGTGGACGATCTGGGCGCAGACTCGCTCGACACCGTCGAGTTGGTAATGGCCTTTGAAGAGGCCTTTGATTTGGAAATCCCCGATGAGGATGCCGAAAAAATCCTTACGGTCAATCAGGCCGTACAATATATTCAGGGACACGTCAAAAAGTAATCCCTCGAATTTTCTGCCTCCAATCATGAGGCAAGTCACAAACGGATGCGTGCAGAGTTAAATCCGGCATACGCAGAAGGTTTTCCTTCTCTGCCGGAAGGAGCTGATTGGATGGCTAAGCGGGTTGTGGTAACCGGGGTTGGTTTGGTGTCTCCGATCGGGGTGGGCACGGAGGTGTCGTGGAAAGGCATCCTGGCCGGTCAATCCGGCCTTGGCCCCATTAGCCGTTTTGATGCCGCACAATTTGCTTGCCGGATCGCCGCCGAGGTGAAAGGTTTCGACCCGCTTCAGTTCATCGAAAAGAAAGAACTGAAGAAGATGGGCATGTTTATTCAGTTCGCATTGGCAGCTTCTGATTTTGCGATGCAGCAGTCCGGTCTCAATATCGATTCTCAGAACGCCGAGCGGGTTGGCGTGGTCATCGGTTCCGGCATTGGCGGATTTGATGTCATCGAGCGCGAACATTCGGCCCTTCTGGAAGGCGGTCCGCGGCGCATATCACCGTTCTTTATTCCAGCCAGCATCATAAATCTGGCTGCCGGACACGTTTCCATCCGTTATGGCGCGAAAGGGCCGAACTCGGCTACTTGCACGGCTTGCTCCTCCAGCGCCCACTCGATTGGCGACGCCTTCAAAATTATTTCCCGTTGTGAGGCCGATGTGATGTTGTGCGGTGGATCAGAGGCCGCCATCACACCGATGGGAATCGGCGGATTTGCCGCCATGCGCGCATTGTCCACTCGCAACGATGATCCGCAGCGAGCCTCCCGTCCGTTCGACAAAAACCGGGATGGTTTCATTGTTGGGGAAGGCGCTGGTGTTCTGGTACTGGAAGACCTGGAGTTCGCCCGCCGCCGCAGCGCGAACATCATGGCGGAGATTGTGGGATATGGCATGTCCGGTGACGCCTTCCATATCACCCAGCCGCCGGAAGATGCCGATGGCGCGTACAGAGCCATGCTCAACGCGCTACGCGATGCCAAGGTCGATCCCAGCGAGGTCAGCTACATCAATGCGCACGGCACCTCCACGCCGTTCAATGACCGGCTGGAGACCTTGGCGATCAAGCGTTTATTCGGCGAGTACGCTTACAAGCTTCCTGTCAGCTCCACCAAGTCCATGACCGGCCACTTGCTGGGCGGCGCTGGTGGGTTGGAAGCGGGCTTTTCTGTTCTGGCCTTGCAGGATCAAATGATCCCTCCCACCATCAATTACGAAACGCCGGACCCGGACTGCGACCTGGACTACGTGCCCAATCAAGCCCGTCCGGAGCAGTTGAATTACGTGCTGTCCAACTCCTTCGGATTCGGCGGCACCAACGCCGCGCTGCTCTTCAAGCGCTTTTCGGAGTAGTCTCCCGCCATTGTTTTTATATTCATTAGTCTTCGCCTGCATCTCCTAATCCATGTTTTGGTAGTGGCTGAGTTTGAATTGCCAAGCCAGACGGTTGGTAAATACAAGGCGACCACACACGACCTATCCGGGAAAAAGCTTGAAACACGGTGCGACGGTGTCGATTAACCGGTTGTGTATACTGGCAGTACGAAGAGTGCAGCCATGAATATTGCTTGGTACTTTTTCTTCTTCCTTGTATCCGGATTTTGCAGCCTCGTCTACGAGGTGGTGTGGCTGCGCTTGGCCATGGCGAAGTTTGGTGTGACCACACCGATGGTTTCCGTGGTTCTCTCCGTCTTCATGGCCGGGCTGGCGCTAGGCTCGCTTGCGGGTGGAGCGATTGCCCGGCGCACTGAGCGACGCGGGGCCGCTTTGCTCTTGCGCCTCTACGGTGCGGTCGAATTGCTGATTGGACTAGCCGGTCTTCTGGTTCCCCATCTATTAAATCTGGTCTTTGGGCTGATGAAAGCTGGGGCGGGCCAGCTTGTTTGGGACTCCGCTTCCTACTATCTGCTCTCGGGAGCCTGTGTGGTTGTCTCTCTTCTCCCGTGGTGTACCGCCATGGGCGCGACATTCCCGCTGGCGATGGCTGCAATCCGCAGCACTTCATCGCTGCCTTCTGAGCGTTCCTTCAGCTTCCTCTATTTGTCTAATGTTCTGGGGGCAATCCTGGGAACGATAATTCCTGCCTTCCTATTGATTGAGCTGTGGGGATTTCAGTCCACGTTACATTTGGCCAGCTCTTTCAACATATTGATCGCTGGCACTGTTCTTGCACTCAGCTTCACAGTGAAGTCGCTCGCGCCGCCGGAACCGGCCACGTCGGTCGCCGAAATCCAATCGCAACC
This sequence comes from Acidobacteria bacterium RIFCSPLOWO2_12_FULL_54_10, assembly GCA_001767075.1. Lineage (GTDB taxonomy): Bacteria > Acidobacteriota > Terriglobia > 2-12-FULL-54-10 > 2-12-FULL-54-10 > 2-12-FULL-54-10. The sequence continues at coordinate 6,033 of MEKX01000172.1, forward strand.
GAGACTTTACGACTTCGCTGCTGGAGGATCGTTATGGCTTCTATTTATTACGGGCTTATGCACCATGGCCATGGAAGTTGTCTGGATTCGTCAATTCTCTGTATACCTCGGGAACGTCGTATATGCCTTTGTGGCCATTCTTGCCGTTTATTTGGCGGCGACCTGGATGGGCTCCTTTTTATATCGTAACTGGGCACGAACGAACCACCCGCGTGAAAGCGTCAAGGCATGGACATTTTTGGGAATTCTGGCTCTTCTTCCACTGCTGTTGATTGACCCTGCGCTGCCGATAAAGGGAACGTTTCTCGGTGCAGTTTTACGGACCGCAGTGGGAATCGGGCCGCTCAGTGCAGCATTGGGCTTTCTCACTCCGCTTCTGGTAGATCATTACTCTGCTGGCGACCCGGCCCGCGCCGGACGTGCCTATAGCTTGAACATCGTCGGCGGGATCGCTGGACCGCTGCTCTGCGGGTTCCTGATCCTGCCGCTGCTCGGCGATCGCTGGGGGTTGGTGGTTTTGTCGATTCCGTTATTTGTGATCGGTCTGTTTGCAGTCATCCATGAGGTGCCGCAAGCTGCAACCTTTTTGGCAACTGCGGCAAGCAAGCCGATGTACGCCATTACCATCCTGCTGGCTTTCATCCTGGTAACTTATACCAACAACTACCAAGCCTCTTTCACCGACCGCGTGGAGATGCGTGACTACATGGCCACCGTCGTCGCCGCCAACGACAACGGCCAGAAACGCTTGCTGATCAATGGCATCGGCATGACTACATTGTCGCCGATCACGAAGTACATGGCCCATCTGCCGCTGGCTTATCTGAGCCGGCCAGCGCAAAATGGCCTGATCATTTGTTTCGGAATGGGCACCACCTTCCGCTCGATGCTCTCCTGGGGGATCGACACGACGGTCGTTGAGCTTAATCCCAGCGTCCCAAAACTATTCCCCTACTTCCACGCCGATGCTGCAGAAGTGGTGATGTCGCCATTGGCGCACATCGTCGTCGATGATGGTCGACGGTTCCTGGAGCGCTCTTCGGAACAGTACGATGTCATCACTATTGATCCGCCGCCGCCGATTTCAACTCCGACGACCAGCCTGCTCTATTCAAGCGAATTCTACGCCGTGGCAAAAAAGCGCCTGCGACCGGGCGGCATACTGCACGCGTGGCTTGCCATCCGCGACCCCGGCTGGGATTTAAGCACACAGACCGCATTTGCCAAAGCTCTCCGCGATTCTTTTCCCTACATCCGCGTTTTCCCATCGCTCGGTGGATGGGGTTTCCACATGCTGGCTAGTGAAACGCCGATTCCCGCTATGGACGCGGTTTCTTTGGCCCAGCGGATGTCCCCTCAAGCAGCAGCCGATTTTGTAGAGTGGAATTCTCCGCTCAGCCCTACTGAGATGTTTGCGTCCATTCTGCAAAAGGAGCAGCAAATCACTCGCCTTGCTTCGACGCGACCCGGAATTCCTGCAATCCAGGATGACCGCCCCATCAATGAATATTTTTTACTGCGCCGGATGCTCGGCCCCTTCCCTTGACAAATTAGGGAATATGCTCGTGTTGCTCATCCGTCATCAAATTCATAAGTGTGCTTGGTAATCATTCAGGAAGTCAGGAGTGATGGCGAACTGCTCAGTTTGCTCATATTTTATTTCTGAATGCCCTTTCCTTATGGGTGCTCGGAAAAATGAGCCAATGGGAAAGTGAATTCCGAAACAGAAGCTATGACCTGGACGAGGGATGGATTCGCCGTAAATGAGCATCGATTTCGTTGGCCTACCCCTCTGGCATACAATAAGATCGCAGTGCAAGAACGAATTTCCGAGGATTACTCGCGAGTAACGGCGTTGTGTTGACCGATCCCACCCAGACTGGCCATCCGAAGTAGTTCAAACCGACCCACTACCATGTTTTCCATTGCTGTCCTAGCAATACCAACCTGCGATATGATGGAAGCAGTTCCGTTGTTTGCTGTGCAGACGAAAAAAGCACCGATCGATTTCATCTATGACAAAGACGTATCGTCACGGTCAAATCCTAAACCTCATCCGATCCCAATCGATCCGCACGCAGGAGGAACTCGCGCAAGCCCTCCACAAAAGCGGCATTGAGGTTACGCAGGTTACGCTTTCCAGGGATATTCACGAGCTGGGGTTGGTCAAAGGTCCGCAAGGTTATCAAGTACAGGAGCGCGCCGCACCGCCCGAGGAGCCAGCAGCGCTCGGTCGGGCTGTCGCGGAATTTGTGCGCGATGTGAAAACCGCGCAGAACGTGATCATTATTAAAACTGCTTCCGGTCATGCCCAGCCCGTGGCGGTGGCCCTGGACCGCGAGGCCTGGCCGGAAATCGCCGGAACCATCGCTGGCGACGACACTGTTTTCGCCGTCGCTCCCGACTCGCGTCTGGCATTGAAGGCCCGCGAGAAAATACTGGCCCTGCTCCGTTAGCCGGATTCGCCCGGACTCCTGTCCCGCTTTGATTTTCCTCTTACTTTCCTGGTGGCCGGTAGCGGAAACTCGTCTTAGTGGCCTGGTCAATTTCTTCCGGCGTCAGCAGAACGGTGGTCTTCGGCCGCGCCGCCCCGCTGGCCGTCACTGCCAGGGATAGGGTCGCCGCGCTTACATTGTCCGGCAATTCCACGATGACATAAACGTCCGAATCCCCGAAGCCGTAATAGAACGCCTCGAGTTTTCCCTTGAGGGATTCGATCGCATTCTTGATCTGCTTTCTTCTCTTCGACCCGCCGTCCTTCAGAAGCCCCTTGGTGCCTTCCACCGTATACGAAGCGTGAATCAAATACTTTGGCATGATTTTCCCCCTCTAAATCGAAGTCGCAGTTCGCGTTTGATGAGAGAGTATCACATCACTGGCGGCGGGGACAGGACCTTTTCCCCGGCCTTTTTGACCGTGCAAGTTCCCTGTGCTATGGTTAGCTGAGGCGGTTAAAGGGCGGGAAAATGCACCCATCACGTAGATTTTTCGAGGACAAATTCGGTCTGACCGAAGCGGATTTCCAGAAATATCTCTCGGCGGCGCTCTCGGCAGGTGGCGATTACGCCGACTTGTATTTCGAGTATGGTTCCACGAGTTCTATTTCTCTGGATGAGTCGATCGTCAAGAGCGCGACCCAGGGTGTTTCGGTGGGCTGCGGCGTGCGCGTGCTTTCCGGCGAGCGCACGGGATATGCTTACACGGACGATCTTTCGCCGGAAAAGCTCTTGAAAGCCGCCTATACGGCCGCGCACATCGCTAGCGGACCTGCGCGCGTCACCACCGTAGGCTTGTCCGAAGTCTCTATCCCGCGCAACCTTTACCCCATCGTCACCGCTCCCACCGATATTGACATCGCCGCCAAGCTGGAACTTGTTGTGCGAGCCGACGCCTCTGCTCGCGCCTACGACTCCCGAATTTTTCAGGTCCGTGCCGGATACGCCGACGAGGTGCGCCACGTGCTTACCGTTTGCTCCGACGGCGATATCGCCGCGGACTATCAGCCTATGGCGCGTTTATCGGTTCTCTGCCTCGCCCGTGATGGCAATCGCGTGGAGCGCGGCTTCAGCGGTGGCGGAGGCCGCGTGGAACTCACGTTTTTTCACGAAGAGAAAACCCCAGAGCATTTCGCCCGCGAGGCCGCCCGCCAGTCGATCCTCCAGTTGACGGCGGTGGATGCTCCTGCCGGTGAAATGGAAGTCGTGCTCGGCCCCGGCTGGCCCGGCATTCTTCTGCACGAGGCCATCGGCCACGGCCTGGAGGCGGACTTCAACCGAAAGCAGACCTCAGCCTTCAGCGGTCTCATCGGCCAGCGCGTGGCCAGCGACATTTGCACGGTCGTCGATGACGGCACTATGCCGGGCCGTCGCGGCTCGGTGAATCTGGACGATGAAGGCATCCCGACTTCACAAACCGTCCTGATCGAACACGGCATTTTGAAAGGCTATTTGCAAGACAGGCTAAGTGCCCGTCTGACCGGAGCCGCACTCACCGGCAACGGCCGTCGCGAAAGCTACGCTCATATGCCCATGCCGCGCATGACCAACACCTATATGCTGGCCGGAAAATCCGACCCCGAAGAAATCCTCCGCACCGTCAAACGCGGGCTTTATGCCGTCAATTTCGGCGGCGGGCAGGTGGACATCACCAACGGAAAATTTGTTTTTACCGCCTCGGAAGCCTACTGGATCGAGGATGGGCGCATCACCCGGCCCGTGCGCAACGCTACGCTGGTCGGCGATGGCCCCACCGTTTTGCGTCACGTCACCATGGTCGGCAATGATCTGGCTCTCGATGAGGGCATCGGCACCTGCGGCAAGGACGGCCAGAGCGTGCCGGTCGGCGTAGGCATTCCCACAATTAAAATCGACCGTCTCACTGTAGGCGGCACCGCGAACTCATAGGCCAATCCAGCCGACGAATCCGAATATGACTGAAAATCTCTGCCATCTCGCACAACACATCATCGAAAGCGCCAGCAAGAGCGGCGCGACAGCCGCCGATTGCGTCATTCGCGAAGGCAACGAACTTTCGGCCACCGTGCGCTCGGGTGAAGTGGAGCAGTTGAAAGAAGCGGGCGCAAAATCGCTCGGCCTCCGCGTCTTCATCGGCCAGCGTTCGGCCGGCGCTTATACCTCCGATTTTTCCCGCTCCGGCGTCGAGCGCCTGGTGTCCAGCGCGTTGTCTGCCGCACGTGTTACCTCCGAGGACCCCTGTGCAGGTTTGCCGGACGCCGATGTTTCCGGCCAGCTTGAGGGCGACCTGCAACTGTTTTGCGATGACGTAACGCACCTGCAAGCTGCCACAGCCATCGACATCGCCCGCCGCGCCGAGCAGGCCGCTTTTGCCTTCGACCCGCGTATTCGGAACTCCGAGGGCGGCAGCGTGGAAGCCGGGTACGGCAGAAAAATCCTCGCCAATTCACATGGATTTCTTGGAGAATACAGTCGCTCGTCTTGCTCTCTTTCTGTCGTGCCCATCGCCGCACCCGACGGCAGCGCCATGTCGCAAGGGAT
>MEKX01000173.1 GCA_001767075.1 Acidobacteria bacterium RIFCSPLOWO2_12_FULL_54_10
GCTGCGCGTGGCTTTTGAGACGGCGCCTGCTTGAAGTGTGAGCAGCCGGTGTTACGCGCCGAGGCGATCCGGGCCGCGAGAGAGCGGGCCATAAGGAGGACCCACGGCGAAAAAAACGCCCACCTTGACTAAGGAGTTGAAAAAGATGGAGCACCCGGCACCATTTGTTCCCTACGATAAGAATCTCAAGGGATGGAACGACCTGGTGGTCGCAGAGGACTACATTGACCAAAAATCGAAGAAGGAAAATAAGGAAATGGACGAGTGGGCCTTTCGCGGACAAGACACTCTAGACTTCCCGGCTTCGACCCTTGAACGCCACTGCAAGAAACTCGACATCACCGGTTCTAAGATCGTAGACCTTGAGGTGAAGCTGATTCGCGACTTCGCTCGCAGCTACCATCTCTATACTAACCGTGTACTACCACCGAAGGGCTATACATTGGAGTGGCTCTCCCTCCTCAATCATTACGGTACTCCAACGAGGTTGGTTGATTTCACGTACTCATTTTTCATCGCCGCGTATTTCGCGCTTGAAGACCTTGAAAAGGGGAATGCGTGTGCGGTTGTGTGGGCCGTTAACGTCACCCAGCTTGCGAAGGCGGCCAAGAAGCATATTGGGCTCGCCGTAGCTAACGGACAAAATCTGTTCGAAAAGTTCAAGTCCAAGAGAGACGAGAAACCGTTCCGTGACCTCTTCATGGCTCGACCGCATAAATTCGTCCTCTCCACAAACCCGATCCGGTTGAACGAACGCCTCACCGTGCAACAAGGCAGGTTCCTCGCTCCTGGGGACGTGACGGTGTCCTTCGAGGAGAACCTGCGTGCGGTCCCGAATCATTCCAGTTACGTAATGCAGTTCATTATTGATGGGGCCTGTAGGCAGGAGTGTCTCCGCAAGCTCCACAGGATGGGCATCAACAGGGCAACCCTCTTTCCTGATCTGGAGGGGTTCGCTAAATCACTGCGTACCAAGTCGCTCATTCTGAAAGACCTGCCAGAGCAGAGCGTGAAGCAACTGAAGGAAGTATAGCGGACAGCTCGGATTAGGTTCCCACCCTTTCAATCCACCCGCCGCCCACCACCAAATCCCCCTGATAGAACACCGCCGCCTGGCCGGGCGTGACAGCGCGCTGCGGGTTGTCGAACTCCACGCGTACGCCATCGCCTTCAATATATAGCGTCGCCGGGGCTGGCGAGTGCTGATGGCGAATCTTGGCCTCCACGCGCAGGCCATCGGTTGGGGCTTCTACTGCAATCCAATTGGTATCGCGTACAAAGCAAGTGCGCGTCAGCAGCGCGTCACCCTCGCCGACCACCACGCGGCGGCTGGCCGGATTGAGCGAAATCACATACAAGGGGTTGCCCACGGCCACACCCAGCCCCTTGCGCTGGCCGACAGTAAAATGGTACAGGCCATCGTGCTTTGCCAGTACCTCGCCCTCCGCCGTCACCACCTCACCCGTATCGCTCACCGGTGTTCCCCGCTCCTGCTGATACTTCTCCAGAAACCGCGCATAATCGCCGTCCGGCACGAAGCAAATCTCATGGCTCTCTGGCTTCTCCGCAACCGGCAGCGCCATCTCGCGCGCCAGTTCGCGCACCTCCAGCTTGCGCATCTCGCCCAACGGAAACCACGACCGGCTCAACTGCTCTTGCGTCAACCCAAACAAAAAATACGACTGGTCGCGCGTCTCGTCCACCGCTTTGCGCAGCAAGTACCGGCCGCTCTCTCGGTCCAGCTCAACCCGCGCATAGTGCCCTGTAGCCAGATAATCCGCTCCCACCTGCCGTGCCAGCCGCAGCAGTTCCCCAAACTTGATGTGGTTGTTGCAATGCGTGCAGGGAATTGGTGTGCGGCCCGCCAAGTACTCGCTGACGAACGGGTGCACCACCGTTTCCTCGAACTGCCGCTGGTGATTTACAACATAAAAAGGAAAGTCCAGGTGCTCGGCCACGCGCCGCGCGTCGTAAACATCGTTGGTCGAGCAGCACCGCCCTCGCACCGGCGTCGCGCAAGCATCCCCATTAATCGAGCGCTTCTGATCCCATAGCTGCATGGTCAGCCCCACCACGCCGTACTCGCGAGCCATCAGCGCCGCCACCGTGGAGCTGTCCACGCCGCCGCTCATCGCCACCGCCACCAAGGGCCGATGGTCGCTGCTGATCTTCGTCTCAGCCACCACGCTACTTTCAATCACCAATTCCTTAAAACTCATTGAACTTTTAATTCCTTACTGATTCACGCATTTCCGCTGGCACTCGCGGCGAAAGCGCGCGCAACCGTTTCACCGTCGGCGCGATAATCCGCAGCACAGTGTCTACGTCCTGTTCCGTATTTGCTTTCCCCAAGCTAAACCGCACGCTCGAGCGCGCTCGTTCCGCCGAAAGCCCCATCGCCAGCAGCACGTGCGACGGCTCCACCGACCCCGACGAGCATGCCGAGCCGGTCGAGCAGGCGATGCCCTGCAAGTCGAGCGCGATCACCAGCGCCTCGCCTTCCACGAAGTCGAAGTACAGGTTCGTGGTATTCGGCATGCGCCGCCATTCTCCATCGCGCACATTCTCCCTAGCCCCATTCACTCCCGCGCGGTCGATTCTTTTGAGTATCTCCGCTTCCAGCCGATCCCGAAGCCTTGCCAACTGCTGCGCATCCTGGTCCATATTTTCTGTCGCAAGCCGCGCCGCGGCTCCCATGCCGACGATTCCCGCCACGTTTTCCGTACCCGGTCGCGTGTCCAATTCTTTCATGCCTCCAAACATCAGTGGGAGCAGGCGCACGCCCTGGCGAACGAACAACGCCCCGACTCCTTTCGGCCCGCCGAACTTATGCGCGCTCATGGAAAGCAAATCCACTCCCAGTCCGGTTACATCCACAGGAATTTTCCCCGTGCTCTGCACGGCATCGCTGTGGAACAGCACACCAGCCTCGCGCGCAATCGCCGCAATATCTTTCACTGGCTGCACAGCCCCCGTCTCGTTGTTCGCGTGCATGATCGAAATCAGCACGGTCTCCGGCCGCAATGCCTTGCGAACTTCGTCCGGTTCCACAAAACCGTCCGCGCTGACCGGTACATACGTTACCTCGACTCCCTCGCGCTCCAGCGCCTGGCAGGGTCGCAACACGGCGTGGTGCTCAATAACCGACGTAATAACGTGCTTGCGAGCTTTCCCACTCTCCCGCACCGCGCCCAGTATGGCTATATTGTTTGACTCCGTGCCGCCGCTCGTAAATACAATTTCATTCGGCTCGCAGTGAACCAGCGCAGCCACCTGCGCCCGCGCCTTTTCTACTGCCGCTCTGGCTCGCTGGCCCGGACGGTGGATGCTGGCTGCATTGCCGTAATCCTGCCGCATGTAAGGCAGCATTTCTTCCAACGCTTCCGGCGCCAGTGGCGTGGTCGCGTTATGGTCAAAATAGAGGCTCATTGTGTTCCATTCCAGCCCGCCGCAGGGGAAATCCAAGAAGATGAAAAAAAGAGGGATCGAACAACCCCTATAATTATACATTAAGCTGTGCAGCAGCCCGGCACTGAGCCGACCCACCTCCACGGCTCTCTGCGCGAACCTTGATAAAGGAAACAACGGCTAACCAGGTGCCCAACTCATCCGCGCCGCATTCCTCTGATTATTCCAGCGCGACACATCGTCGCAACATTTTCCTTAAATCAGCGGCGATTGTTTCCGCCAGCGTTCTTCTCAGCCGCGTCTTGGGATTTTTCCGCGAATGGGCCATCGCCGACCAGGTCGGCTCAAACGCCATCACGGATGCCTATTATGCCGCTTTCACGATTCCTGACATCCTGAACTACCTTTTGGCTGGAGGCGCGCTCAGCATCACCTTCGTCCCGGTTTTTCTTGAATACTTCACCTCGAAACGCGAGGAGGAAGGCTGGCGCGTATTTTCGGTTGTCCTCAGCGCCTTGTCCGTTCTTTTGCTCTTCCTGCTGGTTCTGGCGGAGATTTTCGCCCCCGTCTTTTGCCGCTGGCTTGCTCCGGGATTCAATGAAGAGCAGCTCCGCCTGGTCACCACCCTGACGCGCATCATGCTTCCCGCCCAGGCGTTTTTCTTTATCGGCGGCATACTCACCGCCGTGCAGTACGCGCAAGGCCGCTTCCTGATCCCTTCGCTGGCTCCTCTCATTTACAACGGCATGATCATCGCCTTCGGCATGTTGTTTTCCAGCCGCTGGGGAATTCAAGCCTTTTCCTGGGGCGTTCTAGCGGGGTCCTTGCTCGGCAATTGTTTGTTGCAGGTCTACGGTGCCGCAAAATTGAATGCGCGCTTCCGATTTTCTCTCAACCTGCGCCACCCGGGGTTCCGTCGTTTTAGCAAACTGAGCTTGCCCATCATGCTGGGTTTTTCTTTCATTTTCGTGGACGACTGGGTCATCCGCTGGTGCGGCTCTTTCCTGGTGCCTGCTTCGATTACCTGGCTCGGCTATGGCAAGACATTGATGCGCGTCGTCGTTGCTGTCTTCGGTCAGGCTGCTGGCGTTGCTTCTTATCCCATCCTGTCCCGTTTGGCGGCGGAAAAAAAATGGCCCGAAATGCGGGACAGCCTGGAAGAATCCCTGCGCCACGTCATTCTGGCCACTCTCCCGGTTTCCGTGCTGATGGCGATCCTCAGCCGCCCGATCGTATTTCTGTTATTTTCACGCACTCGATTGGAAATTCACGACATTGAGCAAACTTCGCTGGCGATGATGATTTTCCTGCTTGGAGCCGTGGCCTGGGGCGTGCAAGGAATTTTAGGTCGCGGGTTTTACGCCCTCGGCAATACGCTCACGCCAACTCTGGTGGGCACCGGACTTGCACTTGTTTGGCTCCCTGTTTACTGGTGGCTGGCGCAAACCTACCAGCACCTCGGCCTGGCGGCGGCCAGCACACTCGGCATTATTGTCTACGCTGTTGTGCTTCTTTTGCTTCTTTACAAGCGTTTGGGTCTTTCGCACTCTGCCATTAGTCTGTACTTTCTCCGTACGCTTGCGTGCAGCATGTTGTCTGCAATAGTCACACTTGTTATTCTCCGGCAATTGGATAAGTACATTTCCTGGCTGAGCATGAAAGGCTCCTTCTTATTAGCCGCTATTGTTGGCTGTTTATTTGTGGCGCTATTTGCGCTTTCTGCTCCGTGGATGGGTTTAGGCTCCTGGCATCAACTGCGAGCGGCTGTAACGGGGAAGAAAGGGTAACGAATGGAATTTCTCCGAGAGCTGATCGTCATATTCGCTTTGGCCGTTGGTGTCGTCGTAGTTTTCAACCACCTCCGCCTGCCCGCGATCATCGGCTATCTGGTCGCTGGAGCCCTGGCTGGACCCCACGGATTTGGATTAGTGCAAGAGTCCGAGCAAGTCAAAGTGATGGCTGAAATCGGCGTCGCTCTGCTCCTGTTCACCATCGGCATGGAACTTTCCTTGTCCTATCTTTCTCGCCTTAAAAAACTTTTATTCCTCGGCGGCGGTCTCCAAGTAGGTTTGACCATAGTTGCCACCGCTATCGTAGGCTTGGCTTTTTTATTCCCCATCCGCCAGGCTATTTTCCTCGGCATGCTGGTCGCGCTGAGCAGTACCGCTATTGTTCTCAAACTGCTCGCTGAGCGTGGTGAAATGGACAGTCCGCAAGGAGAAACCGCGCTGGCCATCCTGATTTTCCAGGACCTCTGCGTGGTTCCCATGACGCTGTTAACTCCGTTTCTTTCTGGTGAAACGCTGCTCTTCTCCGAGGTGGCTTGGGTTTTCGGAAAGGCACTTATTGTGCTCGCCTTGGCGGTCATCGCCGCTCGATACGCGGTTCCCTGGGTTCTCAGTCAGGTGGTGGCCACGCGCAATCGTGAAGTGTTTCTACTGTCCATCATTTTGCTTTGCGTCGGTACGGCTTACCTGACGGCGGAAACCGGACTTTCTCTCGCGCTGGGCGCATTCATTGCTGGTTTGGTAATCTCTGAATCCGAATACAGCCATCAGGCCCTGGGCGATATCCTGCCATTTCGCCATGCTTTCAATGGAATCTTTTTTGTCTCCATCGGCATGTTATTTCAAAGCCATACCGTATTCGCCAACCCTGTTTTCACCATCCTGGGCGTGGTCGCTCTCATTCTTGGAAAAGCGGTGATTGCTTCCGGTGTTGTTCTGCTTCTCGGTTATCCCTTTCGCGTCGCCTTTCTCACCGGTTTAGGACTGGGGCAGATTGGCGAGTTCTCCTTCGTGTTAGCTACAGTTGGATTGGCCTCTGGCATTATTTCCGACTTCCAGTTCCAGTTGTTTGTCGGCGCCGCTGTGCTATCGATGACCGCCACACCTTTTCTGTGGAATTGGGCAGATCCTTTCACCAGAGGTCTGACAACGCGCTTTCACAGATGGAGAAATCCATTTGAAAAGAGATTGTTTACGAGGGTCTCTACATCCAAGCTGCGCGACCACGTCATCATCGTGGGTTTCGGTGTCAATGGAAAGAACCTGGCTCGCGTCATGCAGCGCGTTGAAATCCCATTCATTGTGGTTGAGATGAATCCGGAAATCGTCCGCTCCGAGAAAAAATCCGGCTTGCCGATTATTTACGGTGACGCTGCCAACCGTGAGGTCCTCAAAAAAGCCGGCATCGCTCGCGCGCGATTATTAGTACTGGCCATCTCCGACCCCACTGTGACGCGCCACGCCACCGACACCGCTCGCCGCTTTAACCCGGCTCTGCACATCATTGTCCGCACGCGCTATGTGCGCGAGATGGAATCGCTCTATGCTCTCGGCGCTAATGAGGTCGTCCCGGAAGAGTTTGAGACCTCTATCGAAATCTTCTCCCGCGTGCTTAAGAATTTCCTTGTGCCTAGGGATGTAGTCGAAAGCTCCATCCGCGAAATCCGCCAAGACGGCTACGACATGTTTCGCACCTGGCGCGATGCCCACAGGCCCGTGGACGCCATTCGAGAATTTGTGCGCGGCGTCGAAATTGAAATCTACCGCGTCGAGGAAGGCAGCCCGCTTATCGGTCATTCCCTGGCTGAAGCCGACCTTCGCAATAAAACCGGCGCGATGGTCCTGGCGATACAAACCGATTCCGAGATGCAACCGAATCCTTCGTCATCTTTTGTGTTCACGGTCGGCAGCATCGTCCTGATGCTAGGCACGCCCAGACAATTGGTGAAAACTGCTTCCCTGTTCAAGCCCAAAGCTTCCGAGTCGAAATAAGCTTTCTTGGAATTCTGCTGCAACGCAGGCTTGCTCGGTTCCTAAGATAATCAGAGAGGTTTTATTAAATCAGGGATTTGATAACTAAAAAATCGCTTCGCATTTGCAGTGTCACCACACCACATATTCGTTATACCCGGATTTTTGAATGAACAACCGTGGATGAGGTTACGATTTAATCTTGGATTATTGGTCCAACTTGCGTTTACGAACTGGCCCCCATGCTAGCTTTTACATCCCGCTAGCTTTTCCAGTTCTTTCAGCTTTTGCGATTCACCCATCGCAATGAGGAAATCGCCCGGCGAAATTTTATCCTCAGGACCGGGATTGAAGAGTAAGTGCCCGTCCGCATGCCGGATGGCTAGTATGATCACTCCCAGCATCTGGCGGATGTCGGCTTTAGCCAGGCTTTTACCAGACAATTCGCACTTGTCGCTTACTTCCACTTCCTCGATTTGCAAGTTCAGCCCGCCATTGCCGAACGACGACAGAGCGACATCAATAAAGTGATGAACATTCGGACTGGTTATCGTCCGTGCCATGCGCTGGCCGGCGTAGTTGTAAGGGGAGATAACGGTCGTGGCGCCGGCGGTCAACAGCTTCTTCTCGGCGTCATCCTCGCTGGCTCGGGCGACGATTGTCAGCTTGGGCGCCAGCCCGCGCGCGGTCAGGACAATATAAACGTTCTGCGCATCCGAAGTCACGGCACTGGCCAGTCCCCGCGCCTGATCAATATGCGCCTGCTTTAATATCTCTTCGCTGCTGGCATCACCCATTATGATGGGAATATTTTTACTCTTAGCCCATTGCACGCGCTTCGCTTCGTTATCGATGATGACTAGCGGCATCCCGCGGGCGGCCACCTCTTGTGCGATTCGCCGTCCCACGCGGCCCGCTCCGCAGATAATAATGTGATCGCGTAGTCCTGCTATCTCTTTTTCCATGCGCCGCCGCCCAAAAAACGTTCCAAGCTCCAATTCTATCACCGCCTGCGTAAGAGTCCCAATGGCGAAGCTCACAACGCAGATGCCCAGCAGAATGACGGTGGCGCTCACCGCCCGGCCTGGTGGAGACAGACCATTCAGCGGATCAGCGCCGGTGGTCGAGACCGACATCAGCGTGGCGTAGAAGGCGGTAAACCACGGTAATCCTTCGATGTAGTGAAACCCGAATGTTCCTCCGATGAATAATGCCAGAATCAATCCGATGATCATCGCGGCGCGGGTCGGTTGTCTCAAGGAAAGTTTCCCGTCTCCAGTTAAGTAGTGAAAATTCTACGATAGCGCCCTCCCGTTGTCTAGCCAGCAGTCTTTGCCGTTCTCATGGCCTTACCTGCGACGAGGTTCCCTGGCTTGCGTTTTCGGAAGAATCCTTTCGCGTCGGAAAAAACGTTACAATAGAAATTCTTTTGCGCCGCTCATAGGAGGCTGTCTCGACCCATGGATTTAGGACTCAGGAATCGCACTGCCCTAGTTTGCGGAGCCAGTTCCGGCCTTGGCAAGGCCATTGCCCTGGGCCTGGCGCGGGAGGGGTCTCGCATCGCCATCTGCGCCCGCACTCCTGAAAAGCTCCACCGCGCCGCCGATGAAATTCGCAAAGTTACTAATACTGAAGTCCTGCCCATTGCTGCCGACGTCAGCGTTCCCAACCAAGCCAAGAGCTTGGTGGAGCAAACCGTCGCTCACTTCGGTGGCATTGACATTCTCATAGCCAACGCGGGCGGCCCGCCTTTCGGCCATTTCCTCGACCAGCCCGAAAAAGCCTGGCTAAAGGCCCTTGAACTGAATCTTCTCAGCACCGTGCATCTTTGCCGGGCCGTTGTGCCGCACATGCAATCCGCTCGCTGGGGCCGCATCATTGCTATCGCCTCGTTCGTGGCCAAGCAGCCTTTGGACGGTTTGATTCTCTCCAACATGTCGCGCGCAGGTGTGCTCGGATTCATGAAATCCCTGGCCAACGAGCTGGGCCTTTCCAACATTCTCGTCAATACGGTCTGCCCCGGCACCATCGAAACCGAGCGCCTCATGGCATTGCTGCAACGCCAGGCCGAACAAGCGGGTTTGTCTCTCGAAGACCATATGCGGAATCAATCCAAAGCTATCCCTTTGCAAAGGAATGGCCGCCCGGAGGAGCTGGCGAATCTCGTGGTTTTCCTCGCCTCGGAGAAAGCCTCCTACATCACAGGCTCCGTCCTGCAGGTGGATGGCGGCCTCATCCGGTCTTTGTATTAGCTCGGCGGTGTCTTGGAATTGCGCTGTCCCGAAAGGATTAACTTGTCCATGTCTGTCGAAGAAAAATTGCGCCAACTGGGCCTGGAACTTCCTTCCCCGCCCGCACCCGTTGCCGCTTATCTGCCATGCGTGCGCACCGGCAACTTATTATTTATTTCCGGCCAGATTCCCAAAGAAAAAGGTGAGTTGAAATTCCTGGGCCACCTCGGCGGCAACCTCACCCTCGAAGACGGCGTGCAAGCCGCCCGTTTGTGCGCCTTGAACGCTCTGAGCATCGTGCGGCAGGAGACCGGCGACTTCAGCAAAGTTCGCCGCATCGTCAAATTAACCGGCTATGTCGCTAGCGCCCCTGGTTTTCACGACCAGCCGAAAGTTGTCGATGGCGCTTCGCAACTCCTCGTCGAGCTTTTCGGCGACCGGGGCAAGCATGCTCGCGCCGCCGTGGGCGTCAACGAACTGCCGCTCGGCGTAGCCGTCGAACTGGATATGATCGTCGAAGTGGACGCTGGCTAATTCGGCGCAACAATTTGGTTACTATTGCCGACCCTAGTAGTGCTGGCAGACAAACCAATTTATACTTACTATAGTAGCAGCCCCCCTCGCTATAAACTGTACCGGAGGTTTTGCCGCCCATGAACTCACCTGCGCGCTACTCAGTCTACCAGCTTTGGTTCTGGCTTTGGCTGCTCCTGGTCGCATTCTTACTGCCTTTCTCAGTTCATGCTCAAACGATCTCATGGCTGCGGCAGTTTGGCACTTCTGGCTCGGAATTCGGCTATGACATTGCAACTACCTCCGATGCCGTTTACGTTGCTGGCTCCACCGCCGGTTCCCTGCCGGGGCAGACCGGCCTGGGACTGGCTGATGCCTTTCTGCGCAGGTATGACGCTGACGGCAACCTAATTTGGACCCAGCAGTTCGGCACCTCCTCCACGGATCATATTTACGCAATTGCCGCTAATTCCAGCGGCATCTATGTTGCCGGCAGAACCGGTGGCAGCCTTCCCGGGGCAACCAGTGCCGGAGGTTCCGATGCCTTTGTTCGCAAGTACGACTCCCTCGGTGTGGTGATTTGGACCCGCCAGTTCGGCACTTCTAGTAACGATCAAGCCAACGGCATCGCCGTGGATGGCACAGGCGTGTATGTCGCCGGTCATACGGCTGGCGCATTCCCTGGTCAAACCAACGCCGGTGACGATGACGTTTTCATCCGCAAGTACGATCTGAACGGTGCGGAGCTTTGGACGCGGCAGTTCGGCTCCGACCTCGTCGACATAGGCAACGATGTTGCCGTGGACAGCGCTGGTGTCACCGTCGTCGGCGTCGCTGGCGGTGTGATGCCGGGCCAATCTTCCTCTGGAGATGATGATATTTTTCTTCGCAGATACGACATCAATGGCACGGAGATATGGACCAGCCAGTTTGGCACTTCCGGCTCTGACGGAGCTTTGGGTGCCACCGCCGGCTCCAGCGGCATTTATGTGGGCGGATGGGTTGCTAGGGCTCTCTCCGGACAAACAGCCTCTGGGAGTGATGACATCTTTGTTCGTAAATACGACTCTAGCGGCACAGTCGTGTGGACTCGCCAGTTCGGCACCAGCGGCTTTGACGGCGCCTCTTCTTTGAGCGTAGGCACAGCCGAGCTTTATGTAGGCGGGTGGGTCGCTGGCGCGCTTCCTGGACAAACTGCAGCAGGCCAAGACGACATCTTCGTTCGGAAATACGATCTCAATGGAACCGCAATCTGGGAAACCCAATTCGGATCTTCCAGCGGTGACCAAGCGCAAGCTGTTGCCGAACTGGGCACCAGCGTCTTCGTCGCCGGCGTCACGTCAGGATCTCTGCCATCTCAATCTGCATCTGGCGGTTTCGATGCCTTCGCGGCCCGGCTGTCTCCCTCTGTCACTCCGCCGCCACCGCCGCCGCCACCACCACCGCCGAACCTTCCCACGGTCAATTCCGGCGGCGTCGTGAATAGCGCCAGCTACATCTCTGCAAGCACTACTGTCGCTCCCGGTTCCATCGCTGTCATTTTCGGCTCGAATCTCACCGACGGGAATACCTGCTTCCAGTTCCAAGGGTGCAATCCGAAACTCGATGCGAACGGCAAGCTGGAAACAACCATGATCGGAACCCAGGTAAGTATCAATGGCGTTCCCGTGCCGATATTCTATGCCTCACCGCTACAACTTGCCGTTCAGATTCCCGTCGATACCGTTACCGGGACTTCCACCATCCAGGTCAGCGTAAATGGTCAGGAAGGACCGCAACAGACTTTTGAGGTGGAAGCCGTGGCTCCAGGGGTTTTCACCTTCGACTCATCGGGGACTGGCCCCGGTGCCATCACTAACGCAGCGGGCGTCCCGCTCACCACTGGAAATTCTGTTCGCAGTGGCGAGTTTATTGTCATTTACGCCACCGGCTTAGGTACTGTCACACCCCCCATTGATACAGGCGTTCTGCCACAAAATACAGGCATCGGGCCGCATCGCTCCGCCGCGCCGGTCACGGTGCTGATTGACGGCATTTCCGTAGAGCCGACTTATGCCGGCCTTGCCGGATGCTGCGCTGGTTTGAATCAGATCAACGTGCGAGTGCCTGCGGGAACCCGCATTGCCAATGACATTCCCGTCCGGTTGGTCATCAGCAATAAGCAAAGCAACATCACCACTTTAGCGGTTGCCCCCTGAAGCTTATTCAGAGGCAACCCTATTCGTGCAATGTATGTGTTGTAAATTTACTGCTTATGGGCGGGTTTCCAGTACGAATGGAACGTTGCGTTCGCGGTTCAGTTGCTGCGTCAGAGAGAAGTCCAGTTGTTCCACGCGCACCGAGGAACGCAGCCGTGCCCGCGTGATGTAGTAAATCTGTTCTCCATCCAGCCAGTATTCCTCCACCGCCACAATCGACTGATCCTTGAACGCCAGCAGCGTAATAGTTGGCGCCTGCGCATTGCTCCCTGAGGATGGGGTCAGTCCTTGTCCCACCCACGGTTCATTTTTGGGCGGCTCCAGCGGCGCATCTGGTTTTGGAATTGCTGGCGGCTGATTCACAATGACTGTATACGGCCCCGGGTAAGGTCCGTTGTAGATATAAACAGGAATGCCTACGACGCCATTAAATCCGCTATGCGATCCGGAAAAATCTCTGGGAAATCTTCCCCGCTCCCCGTCCGGCTTTCCGTCCCGGCCATTGTACATTCCAGGATTATTGATATTCGGAACCCCATATACTGGACCTATAGGAAGTGGTTGAGGCGTTAATATCGTCGGCTGCATTCCAGGATGGTTGATGTTCCCATAGCTTGGCGGAGATACGGAGCGCATGCCCACGCTCTTCCCCAGCCGGTTCGCGAAACCCGTGTCGGTAATCACTCCCGGCGCGCTGGGCAATGCTCCGGACTGGCCTTGTCCTGCAAAACCCACTCTGTTGCTCGTGTTTCCATTAGCTGGGCCTGGCGCAGCTTGATCGCCGTCCCTTTGAGATGCTGATGAATTTTGCTGCGACATCGCCTGTCCTGCCCACAGCAACAGGACCGCAACCGGAAGCATCGACTGGAGGACCTTTTTCATAGTTCCTCCTCCTTTACATTTAGGCTAGTCCTAGTCACGAAGTTGTGTCAATGATAATCGAGCTTAAAGATTCGCTCGGCCTGCTAGCACTGTAGTTCTATAATCCATGAATGCCGGAAAAACTGGATTCATCCATCAACAATCAGTCACACAAATCTCACGCTGGCACAACGCCAAAATCTAAAGTACCTAGCGATAACCCCTCCGATTACTGCCCCAACTGCTCTGCGTTGCTCTCTGGGCGTTCCTGCAAGATGACCTGTAAACGCTGCGGCTTCTTCCTCTCCTGCTCCGACTTTTATTGATCCGCTCTGATTTATTTTTCCGTTGGTTTAATGCGTCGTTATCTCTTCATCATTTTCCTGGATGCTCCGGGAATGTGCGAAAATAAGCCTCGGACTAAACTATGCGCTTCTTCTTTCGCAATAAGGTTCCCGCCGCTACGAATGTTTTAATCATCGAAAGCGGCCCGCCGGAGGTCACTGGCCGCGCGATGGCTGGCCTGCGCAAGTTATTTCCCAAAGCTCGTTTTCATCTTCTCACTTGCTTCCCTGTGCCTTCTTCACATCATTACTCTTCTGTGTATGAGGTGGACAAATACCCCGGCTGGAAAGCGAAGCTCGCTTTGCTCTTTCGGCTCAGGAAAAAGCGCTGGGGCATCATGGCCATACTTTGCACCGGCCAGCGCATTCTGCTGTCTTGGAAAATCTGCGCTCTGCTGCTGATCCCGTCAAAAACATTGATCGTCAACGAAAACGCGGATTTTTTCTGGCTTCATTGGAAAAACTGGAAAATACTCCTACAGCTTTCTGCCTCACGGCTCGGCTTGAATATTCAAATCAGAAAACCCCTGGTCACGTTTTTTCGCTCTCTCTTTTTTCCTTTCACTTTGCTGTTTCTTCTTCTCACCGCTCTGTTTCTCTATTCTCGTCACTGGTACCGCATGGCCCTCTGGCGTGTATCTCCGCCCCCGGACCGATTGACCGCTGCTTCCGAATCGCATCCTTCTCCCGGTTCGTCTACCATGACCAACACGCCACGCCCTTCTGAGGAGCAATCTCCCGTCCTCCACGACACGCAAAAGCCCTAGCCCCCCCTCGCCCACTCCACCCATCCGCTGTGTTACCATTTAATCAAGAGGTTCGCTGCTATGAAGCTTCCCATTTACATGGACAACCATGCCACCACCCCCGTCGATCCACGGGTTCTGGCGGCCATGCTGCCCTATTTCCAGGAGCACTTCGGCAATGCCTCTAGCCACAGCCATGCTTTCGGCTGGCGTGCCAAACAGGCCGTTGACGAGGCTCGCCAGCAGGTTGCCGCCCTCTTATCCGCAAAAGCCCAGGAAATCATTTTTACCTCCGGCGCCACCGAGTCCAATAATCTTGCTCTCAAGGGCGCCTCTGAAATGTACCGCGACCGTGGCAACCACATCATCACTTCGGTCACGGAGCACAAATCCGTCCTCGATTGCTGCCGGCGTCTCGAAAAAAGCGGTTTCGAGATCACCTATCTTCCGGTCGACGGCTTTGGATGCATTTCATTGGAATCGATCCGCCGCGCGATCACTTCGCGCACCATCTTGATCTCCATCATGGCCGCGAACAACGAGATCGGCGCCATTCAGCCCATCGCCGCAATCGGCGAAATAGCCCGTGAAAACGGCATTCTTTTTCATACGGACGCCGCCCAGACTGTCGGCAAGATTCCCCTGGACGTTGAGAAAATGGGCATCGATCTGCTTTCCTTCACCGGCCACAAACTCTATGCCCCCAAAGGCGTGGGCGCGCTGTTCGTCCGCAGCGAGAATCCATCCGTGCGCCTGGTGCCGCTATTGGATGGCGGCGGCCATGAAGGCGGTTTGCGCTCCGGCACGCTGAACGTGCCGGGCATTGTAGGCCTGGGGGAAGCCTGCCGCATCTGCTTGGATGAAATGCCTGCCGAGTCCGCGCGCCTGTCTGCCTTGCGCGACAAGCTGCAAGCCGGCATCTTCTCCGCCCTGGATGCCGTTACTTTGAACGGCTACCCAGCGAACCGGCTGCCGCACAACTTGAACATCACCTTCGACGGCCTGGACGCCGAGTCCCTGATGCTCAGCCTCAGCGATATTGCGCTTTCCACAGGCTCTGCCTGCCGCTCCGCCGGGCATGAAGCCAGCTACGTTCTCAAGGCCATCGGCCTCAGCGATGATCTCGCCCACAGCACGCTTCGTTTCGGCCTGGGTCGCTTCACAACCGAAGAAGAGGTAAACTATGTATTAGGGCGTGTCGTGGAAGCGGTCCGGCAACTGCGGGACCTTTCACCGGCCCGCGTTTCAGCTCCGGTGGGAAAAGGTTTTTAATTAAAAATGGATTCAATAATTGAGCTGACCACCAATGCCAGCAAACGAATTTGCGAAGTCGTCAGCCAACAGCCCGGCGTGGCCGGTCTTCGCCTGGGCGTCCAGGGCGGCGGCTGCTCTGGTTTCTCCTACGTTATCAAATTCGATTCCGCTGCGCGTCCCAACGATCACGTTTTTGAGTTTGATGGCGCCAAAGTTTTCATTGATCCCAAGAGTCTGGTCTATCTCAAAGGGCTGAAGCTCGATTACAAGACCGACCTTATCCAGCAGGCTTTCGTTTTGGACAATCCCAACGCTTCGCAGTCCTGCGGCTGCGGCCTGTCCTTCTCTGTGGAAGAACCCGTCTCCAAATCCTGACAGACTCTGGGCGATTTTGCGCCCCTGCCTTCAATCTTCTAACCGGAAGCCTATCTTCACCGTCACCTGAAACTCTTTCACTTTTCCCTCTTTAATCAGACCTCGCATCTCGGTCACCTCAAACCAGCCCAGGTTTCTGACTGTCTTGGAAGTTTTTTCCACGGCGTTTTGCACCGCATCGGCAAAGCTCTTTTCCGATATCCCCACCACTTCCGTTTTCTTGTAGGTATTGGGCACTTGAATTTTCCTCCTTGATATTTCTCTGGTTTTTCTTTTCTAATTAAGCACGATCATCAGAACTAATATCTGCCATCCTGGAAATGGGGAATTATCATCCTTCCTTCCTCGATGTCGCAAAAGGATTATAAATGGTTTCTCAAATCACACACTCTGCAATCGCAAAATATCTGGAAACAATCCTTCCACCCAGCGATCCCGTCCTGCGTGAGATGGAAGCTCTGGCGAAGCGCCGCAACATCCCCATCATCGGCCCGGTCGTCGGCAGAATCCTATATCAGCTTGTGTGCTTGAAAAATGCCAGGAGAGTTTTTGAAATGGGCTCCGCCATTGGCTACTCCACCCTGTGGATCGCCCGCGCTTTGCCCGAAGGCTCCACGGTTTATTACACCGACAGCAACCCCAACAACGCTCGCCGCGCCGCACGTTTTTTCGAGCGCGCTCGCGTCAGTCACAAAGTCACCATCCTCACCGGCGATGCCATTGAGCTGCTCGCTCGCACACCTGGTAAATTCGACGTGATTTTCAACGATATCGACAAAGCGCAGTACCCGGAGGTCTTCCGTCACGCTTTGCCGCGCCTTCGCAAAGGAGGCCTATTGCTGGCTGACAACGTCCTGTGGAGCGGCCGCGTCACTCGGCCCCGAGCGAAGCAGGATGCCGCCACGCGCGGCGTCACTGAGTTCAACCGCCTGATCTACTCCAGCCCAGAACTGTTCTCCACCATCCTGCCCGTGCGCGACGGCTTCGCCGTGTGCCAGAAAATGTGAACGGTTATTTGCTTGCAATAATTCTTACTTCCCATCAAACGCCTTCTGCATCTCTTCGATGATTTGCAGCGCCGCCTCTCGCGCATGGGCCGCCTGCGTGATGGGCCGGCCCACCACCAGATAATCGGCTCCCGCCTGTACGGCGCTTGCTGGTGTTACCGCCCGTTTGTGGTCCTGCACCCCTTCGCCCACTGAGCGGATTCCCGGCGTCACAATCAGAAAATCCTTCCCCATGCGCTCCCGGATCAATGCAGCCTCCCGGCCCGAGCAGATAACGCCATCTGCCCGCCCAATTTCCCGCGCCTTTTGCGCCTTCGACAGCACAAATTCATCCACCGACATATTCACGCCCATCTGTTCCAGGTCTTCCTGGCTCTGGCTCGTCAGCAGCGTCACCAGCAGGAGCTTCAGCCCCGAATCCCCGCGCGCTTCGGCGGCCGCACGCAAAGAGTTCAGCGGCGCATTGATGGTCAGGAAATCCACTTTTTCCTTCACCACCACCGCCACCAGCCGCTTCACCGTCTCCGGAATATCCCCGAACTTCAAGTCCAGAAAAATTCTCTTGCCGCGCTCCCTGAACGCTTTCAAGATCGGCACTCCCTCCGACTGCGCCGCCATATACAGCGGCCACCCAATTTTGTAAAACTGCACGGCATCGCCCAGCTCACCCACAAACCGGAAAGCGTCCGCCGTTTCCATCAAACGAAAGGGGTTTTTAGGGTCCGGCGGCGGCGCGTCCAGCGCCACAATCAACCGTTCCGAAGCCTGTATTTTCATCGTTTCGATTTCTGCAACCGCCCTGCTGCTCACTCTCCTATAATGATTTTTTTCGTCATCCCGAGCTTGCCGAGGGATCTGCTTCTACAATTCGGCTCCAGACATTTTCACACACTCATCCGCCCGTTGCCAGCTTTCGCAAACAGAATATCATCCAAATTTCCTGGATTTTTATCGACTCAGGCGAGGCCGGGCATCCGGATCGCGTTTCTTGCGCGGCTCGATTGGATTTTCATCCTCCAGCGCCGTATAGGTGAACTCCCGGTTCAATTCCATCACCAGTTCGCTGCCTGCGGGTATTTCCAGGTCCTTGCCTCGTTTGAACAAATAATGGAACAGCGTGATGGCTCCCACGGCTCCGGCTCCGATCAACGCTCCCTCAGCACTGCCGGTATAGATCGCGCCCAGCGTAGCCGCTGTAGCGGCATTGGTCGCCAGCTTGCCTTTGCTGACGCCGTCTTTGCCGGAGCTGCTGATGGTGCCCTCTTCGGAGTCCACTTCCACCTTGTCGCCGCCCCCGCTGGTCTCGGTCACTGAGGCCGTCAACTGCGCCCGGCTGCCGTCGGGAAATACTATGCTATCGGGGCGCAACTGGATTTGCGGCTCGCCCGACGTCCGCCCGGGAGCCTTCAGGTTGACGATGGTCCCTTCCACCATGCTGCCCACGGGAATGGCCTCGCGCTCATCGGCGAATACGGCATACACAATGCGCGCGCGGAACGCTTCGCCAGGCTTGCTGGTTTTCGTGCTTAATGTCGTCTCCAGTTGCACATGGAGCGGCGTTCCTGCAGCCAGCTTCACCGTTTCCCCTCGCATTACCGCCGGGGCCATCAGTGCAATCAATAACCAGCCGGTTATCCACCAGTTTTTTCTCATGCTGATCCACCTCCGACCGCCCCATTGTGCCATCAATTAAGTTCCAAGGCGACCTACTTGTTCAGATTCTACCACGCCCTGCAAGGTTGCAAATTAAAATTCAGGAGCCTGCATGCCAGCCTGAAGAACTGCCAAATTATCTCTTTCCAATCAATTCCCCACTGGACTCTCAAGCCGTTGCCGTTGATAATAATGGACGCGGGTTTGTCAGGTATTTTAACAACCTATATTGTGTGAAAGGTATATGTGCAGATGAAAATCACTCCAGGAAAACTTCAACGCCTGAACCGGGTCGCTTGGTCCAATGGCGTTATTGCCGCAGCGGCTATGGATCAGCGCGGCTCGCTTCAGAAATCCATTGCTAAAGAAAAAGGCATCGCGCCGGAAGCGGTCACCGGCCAAATGATGTCGGAGTTCAAATCCGCCGTCAGCAGGATTCTCACCCCGCACGCCAGCGCCATCCTTCTCGACCCTGAATTTGGCCTGGACGCCATCAAAGTCAAATCCCCCAAGGCCGGCGTCCTGCTGGCTTACGAGCAGACCGGTTATGAAAACAACATGCCGGGCCGCATTCCGCGCCTCATCCCTTACTGGACCGCCAAAAAGGCCATCGAAGCCGGCGCGGATTGCATGAAGCTCCTCATTTATTACAGCCCCTTCGAACCACAAACGATAAAGGACATCAAGCACGCTTTCGTGGCCCGCATCGGCGCTGAATGCGAACTCTATGAGCTTCCCTTCTTCCTGGAATTCGTAGGCTACGACCCCGAAGGTGGTGACGAAAAGGGCGTCGAATACGCCAGAAAAAAACACGTGATCGTTGCCGGAAGCATGGAGGAGTTCTCCAAACCCGAATACTTTGTGGATGTTCTAAAAGTCGAAGTGCCTATCAACATGCACTTCGTTGAGGGTGCCCGCAACAACAAAACCGGGCAGGTTGCCTATACCAAGAAAGAAGCGATGAGCCTGCTCCTCAAGACTGCCGAATCGGCCCAGCGCCCATTCATCTATCTGAGCGCTGGGGTCAGTGACGACCAGTTCCGCGAAAGCTTGGAGCTGGCGGTCGAGGCTGGTGTCAATTTCGCAGGCGTCCTTTGCGGTCGTGCGACTTGGAAGGAAGGCATTCCTCATTATGCCCGCCAAGGCCTCAAAGCCTTCGAAGATTGGCTCAATGACCGCGGTGTCAAAAACATCCAGGCCTTGAACGAAGTCCTCAAGGGTGCCAAACCTTGGCACGCTAAATACGGAGGCATGGAGAAAATTCAAGTCACCGCCAGAGCTTAGGCTTTCGCCTGTTTACCTCAGCTTTGTAACTAGACCTGTTTTCCGAAGCGTGTATCCTGTTCCACAGCCCCGGTCTTGCCGGGGCAAGGGAGCGGTTGGCTTGCCAATCTGAGCCCGGTGCGTCTGTCCTGAGCGCAGTCGAAGGGTCAGCAAGCGGGCAGGTTTGGCAACAACCGCACGACGCTCGATGGCCTGCAGTGTCAACTTCCGAATGCTTGTCCTGTGCCGAATACGTCTGGAATTCCAGTTACCTAAGTCGTTCAATACCGGCAATCATCTCTGTATCATTTCTGCACACCGGAACCACATGGTTTTAGACAATGGGCCAAAAGTTCCGAAAATGCTGAAACTCTAACGTGATGAAACTCGGCATGTTTATTTCCTTTATACCTCAAGGACCCACCGCAATCGTGACCGGGTTCGCATTCCTCCCGCCGACGGTGAGAACTAAGAGAAGGTCCGGGGCCGTGCGGGCATTGGCAGGGATCCGGAAGTTGATCTGGTAGAGACCCGCAAAGTTCGGAGCCGCACCCGAGAAAAGAACCTCGCCAGAGTTTCCATCCACCGTCACTTTGGTCAGCGCAACCGTCTGGTTTCCCACCGAGGGGGCACCGGTCGCCAGAGGCGGATTGACGGCACCAAGGCCAGTTGCGAACAGTAGAACGATTTCACCGGGATGGGCAGGATTCTGCGAGTTCACGAGCGCGCCATTCGCATGGACGACGACGGCCGGTCCCGTGCCATCCTGGCTCAGCGTATAGACGCCGGGGACAACATCAGCCAGGAGAATCGTGCGCTGGAAGCTGGGTTGCCCGAGGACCTCGACTTGAATCGTGGCCGAGACCTGGCCGGCGAGCTCGGCCGGAATCTGCACCGCCAGTTGTCCTGGCACGGCCGCAAACATGGGCGTGGAGATTCCATTTATCTTAACCTTGGCGCCGCCGAGGCTGGTGATGAGCCGGCCGTCTGGTCCAAAGCTGGTAGAATAGATAAGGGAACCATCATCCAAATAGCTTCCAAAAATGGAAGCTATGGAACTCGGGGCGACCGGCACGGGTCCGGGAGCATAGGTGGCGCTGCTGACTAGGCTGGCATCTACGATGTTCGGGGCCGGCAGCACTTTTAACAAAAAAGCGTCGTTGCCTCCCAGCGCCGTCGTGCCCAGCGCCCCCCCACTCTTAACTCCAGCAACATAGAAACCGGAGGTATCCTCAACCGCTCCAAATCCCGCGTCTAGTCCAAAAAAACCGTCGGGGGGGTTGCTATTGCCGAACTCACGAGTTTCCAAATGGTTCCCGTCTAAGTCGTACAAGCGCAAGAAGGCGTCGCCGTTGGAAGTATATGTCTGCCCCGGAAAGGTGCCGCCAGTCTCCCCGCCGACCAATACACTCGAAGCGCCCACGGCAACCGAGTAGGCATAATCGTCGGCATTGGTTCCAAACTGCCGCACCCATTGCTGGGCGCCATCGGCGTTGAACTTGATTACGTAAGCATCCCACAGTCCGCCGGAGAAGGTCTGTCCGGTAAAAGGGCCCGTGGTGTCGCCGGAAACGAAGACTCCGGCGGGGCCGACGGCGACTGCATGAACATCATCATTGTTGTTTGCGCCCGGGGGAGGAGAGCTTCCGAATTGCCGCGTCCAGAGCACGTTTCCATTCACGTCATATTTGCGGAGAAAGCCGTCATTACCGGCGGCCGGAGCGGCCAGGTCCCCGTTGGTGGATCCGGTGACATAGATTCCCGTGGCGTCCAGCGCCACCCCTCGCGCCTTATCATTATTCCCGGTACCGAATTGGCGCGTCCAGAGCTCGTTGCCATTGACATCATACTTGCGTATGAAGGCATCCCCGCCTCCGGCAGGTGTCTGGCCCGGCAACACCCCAAGACAGCAATCGACGTATCCTACGACGTAGACTCCCGTAGCGTTGACAGCTACAGCCAGAGCCTCATCGGTGGACACGGTCCCGAACTGGCGGGGTCCAAAGCTCAATGCCATTGACATCATACTTGCGCACGAAGGCGTCCCACCCGCCGGAGCTGATCTGTTGCGGCAATGTACCCTCGGTCCACCCGGCCACATAAACACCGCTCGAATCGGCAGCCACCCCTGAAGCGACATCCTCGCCTCTGCTGGTGGATTCGAACTGCCGGAGCCAAATCGGGTTTCCGAGATTGTCATAACGGGCTACAAAACCGTCCAGATCGTCGACTCCACCAGGGCTCGATTGCCCCGGCAACAGGCCTCTGGTTTGTCCTGCAGTATAGACGCTTCCGAACGTGGTGGCGACGGCATTCGCCTGCTCGTCACGGCGCTGTTCCGGGTCGCTTCCAAGCTGGTGGGTCCATTGAATGTTCTGGGCGTGAGCCGGTGTTAGTAAAGAGAACAACAATGTAAAAATTGCAAAAATTGGCAGAATGAAAAATCGAATCAGGCACACACTCGCCTCAAATCCCATCGGGATACCCCTTCGCTCCAAATTTTGTGATATGAACCTCAACTAGGCTTGTATAAACAAAAGGCAATATGGCACAAGAGCGTTCTGGCAACAACAGCTGAAATCCAGATTGCGCGCCGAGCCGACCGGCTATTTATGAGTCAGCGAAATAAGAGAAAATCTTATCGAAAATTGATCTTGTATTCAGAAAAAGTTCTCCACCAAAATGACCAGCAGCACACAAGTCCGTAACGATTGCTCCCGAGTAAGAGGCATAGTATTTACCTATCCAGTGTCACTTGGCCGATAATTCTGCAAACCGGAAACAGTGCCGAAAGGGTTTCCTCTCGGCGCAGGCAGTATACCGCAAACGAATGCACGTTGTTTCCACAATTTCGCCGTGTTTAGGAATCCTGCTCGAATGGTTTTGGACCGGAACTGGTAGCCGCGCTTGGGCATGGGGCCTACGACGCAATACCGGGGTCCCCAGCACATTCTGATGTGCTGGGGGGGGAAGCCGTGGGAACACCGTCCGGTGTATCGAAAGCCCCGGCAGAGCCTGCCTTGAGCCTGTCGAAGGGGGCGACAGAAACCCTCAGAGTTTCCCAGTCGCCTCGGACGAGATACACCTGCCCGAATACCGCTCTAGCTTTTGTACCACCGATGTAAATAATGTATTCATGTGCGGCTGCAAATATTTCTGATGTGCTTTAATGATTTCGCTATCCCATCCATAAACAACGGCTGAATTGCAAATCGGCAATATTATGACTTGGGAATAAATATGCATTATCTCCTTTTTTCCGCGGTCTTATCGATGCCTTCCTTGATGGATATTTGAGGTCCTTGCGTTGCCAATTCACCGCCTTTGAGCAACTCTTCGCAGCGAGCAACGGTGGATGTGAAGTTGTCCAATAAATTCTCTGAGCCAATCGTAGCCAATAATCCTGCCTTTTCAATTTTTGCTTTGACTCGCTCGTTTGCTTCGCAGAGGATGACTTGTACTCTTCGTTTCTTTAAGTTTTGAGCGACTTCTTCCAATGTCTGCAATCCGGTGATATCCATAAACGGGACGTGGCGCAGGCGAATCACCAGAATGCGCGGGTCGGTGTGTGTTTCAGCTAAAACATGTTCAAAGTTCTCAACCGCTCCAAAAAAGAATGGACCTTGGATAGAGTAAACCAACACTCCAGCGGGTAGCTTTTTCAAACCCTCATAGATCAGACCTATGCTGCCGATTTCTTCTTCGCCAATTTGTTGCACCTCGACGGAAGATGACATGCGCCGGATGAATTGCATCATGGCGAGAATCACCCCGATGTTCACTGCTACCACAAGATCAGCAAATAAAGTGAGACTGAACGTAATCATTAAAATCGCCACATCTGCACGTGGAGCTGTCCGGATCATGTGGCGGAAGTGTTTCAACTCGCTCATGCCGTATGCAACTATGAATAAAATTGCCGCAAGTACAGCCAATGGCACATGGGATGCCAGAGGTGCAAAGAATAGGATTACCAGGATCAGCGTAACAGAATGAGTGATGCCTGACAGCGGGGATGTGCCGCCATTGCGTATGTTGGTTGCAGTGCGCGCTATGGCTCCAGTAGCCGCAAACCCGCCAAACAATGGGGTTGCTATATTGGCAATTCCTTGTCCGATCAATTCTTGATTCGAATCATGCTTTGTGTCACCCATCCCATCTGCTACCACCGCCGAGAGGAGCGATTCAATAGCTCCCAGAATTGCAATGGTAAACGCCGGACCGATCAATACAATGATGCTCGCTAGCGTTATCTTGGGAAGCGTTATGCCCGGTATTCCTTGTGGAATCCCTCCGAATGCGCTGCCTATCGTTTTGACTCCCTCGAATTGAAATGCCGATTGCAAACCCGTCACAACCACCATGGCAACCAATGGTCCTGGCAAGCGGCTCAATCCTGGGATGCGAGGCGATAGGATCAATAGCAGCAGACTTATGATCGCCAGGGCGGTAGTAGCCACGTGCGGGTGCGGCAATTCCTTGAGTAATAACCAAAGTGTCTCGTGAAAGTGCTCCCCGGATACATTGGGCAATCCAAAAAAATCGGCCCACTGTCCTACCCAAATGATGACTCCTATTCCTGCGGTGAATCCCAGAATCACTGGAGCAGGGATGAACTTGATGACACCACCCATTCTTGTCAGCCCCATGACCAAGAGCATTACTCCGGCCATCAGAGTGGCAATTTGCAGACCACCGATGCCATGTTTTGCTGTAATTCCGGACAGTATGACGATAAACGCTCCGGTTGGCCCGGCAATCTGCAATCTGGTGCCCCCAAAGATCGACACCGCCAGTCCGGCGACAATCGCCGTGTACAGCCCCTGCTCAGGCTTCGCTCCAGAAGCAATTGCGAAGGCCATGGCCAGCGGGAGCGAGACAACGCCGACTATCATTCCGGAGATGATATTGGGGAACCAATGCTCTCGGTTTAGTAAACCTGTCTGGCGGGCTTCTTGCAGGGCGATCAATTCAGTGCCTTGGAAATAATTTATTAAGTAATATTTTACAGGGAAAATCGTTTCCAGGAAAGTTCCCGAAGGAAGGGTAGTGGGCTACTTTCAACGGCGTCTATAAACACCATAGAGCGCCGCACCAACTAGACCCGCTGCAACAGCCAGGATGCCAGCCAACTGTAAGACTTCTGTAGGTGTCCAGTGAAATAAGAACATGAGTTCAATATGGCACGCCTTGGAAGGATATACTAGAGGGGCCAGTTCAAAGTAGCCCACTACCGAAGGAAGCGGTGTCGGAAAAAACCGGTTCCGGCAGGGGCGACAGAATCGCCGGAGAATTCCCATGCACCTCGGGCGGGATATTCCTGCCTGAATACCGCTCTGGCAGGCTCCTTTCAGGTAGCGTAAAATCCTGTTAGGGGCCTTTTTCTTTTTCCCCTCATTTGATATGCAAAATCCCGGCATTTATCTGAGCATCCCCTTTTGCCGCCAAAAGTGTACTTACTGTAACTTCGCTTCCGCAGCTTTCCCGGCTTCCCTGCTCGATTCCTATCTGCGATGCCTCTCCAGTGAAATTACCAGCCGAATACCGCTCTGGGCGCAATCCGAATTATCCATCTCGTTGCAGACTCCTGCGGATACGGTCTACCTGGGTGGCGGCACGCCGAGCTTGCTTCCAGCGCCGCGCCTTGATGAGCTATTGCAACTCGTTCGCAGTGAATTCTCCATTCCTAAAAATTCTGAAATCACCCTGGAAGCCAGCCCGGAAAACGTCTCTCCTGAGCAGGCCGCTGCTTGGGCAGCCAGCGGGGTCAACCGCGTCAGCATGGGAGTGCAGTCAATGGTACTAACCGAGCTGCGCGCTGTCGGTCGTATGCACTCAGCACAAACCGTGTCCTCCACTTTTGCTGCTCTCCGTCAGGCTGGCATTGAAAATATCTCCGTTGATTTGATCGCTGGTCTGCCCTTGCAAACCTCTCAAAGCTGGCGGGACTCCATCGACTCCCTGCTCGCGTTGCGGCCCACCCACTTTTCTGTTTATATGCTGGAGGTCGATGAGGACAGCAACCTCGGTCGTGAGATCCTTCGCAGCGGCAATCGCTTCCATGCTTCCGACATCCCCTCCGAGGATCAGATCGCGGATTTCTTCATCGCCGCCTGCGAGCAATTGCGCGAGGCAGGATATCTTCACTACGAAATTTCCAATTTCGCTCTGCCGGGCATGGAATGCCGTCACAATCGGAAATATTGGGAAGGCATCCCTTATTTCGGCTTCGGTGTGGAGGCGCATTCCTACGATGGAACTAACCGCTGGGCAAATACAGATTCTCTGGACGAGTATCTGCAAATTGCCAGCCAGCAGAAATCACCTGTCGTTCATTCCAAATCCTTAAATCAGAAAGAAAAGATCGAAGAACGGTTGTTTCTCGGCCTGCGCCAACTTGCGGGCATCTCGCTGTCTCGTATGGAAAAGGATTTTGGGGTGAACCCCCAGAATCTTTTTTCTGATCAGTTTCAAGAATTTGCGGCTTGTGGATGGCTGGTGAGGGAGGGGGATTATTTGCGGCTCACGGACAGCGGTGTGCTTTTTTCCAATGAGGTCTTTGCGGGGCTGATCTCCTAGATGGCTTTCTACCTCTGGAATTCGTACCGCTCTATCGTCGCCGCTACTCCAGTTGACCCGCCCCCGCGATCCACGCGAATTACTTTCCCGATGCATTTGATCTTCACGGGCCCGCCGCGAGTGATCTGCTCGGGTAAAGTTAAAACGAACTCCAGCGAACTGCCGGGATTCATATCCGATCCAAATTCAAAATAAATTCCATTGGAACTGATATTGATCGTCCTCGTGGTCGTTTCCGCATCATCCTTTTCGTCTGCCCGGACCATCACGGGAAGTTGCATGGGAAATCTTCTCGCTCTTCGTTTATCTGAGGCGTTCATATTGTTTGTCTCCGAATTCCATTTTCTGCCATCCGAATGACATTTTGCGTTATTCAATGCTCTAAGGCAATAGTCCCGTAGTCCCAATTTTAGACTAGTCCGTTCGTACCGGAGTCCTAGTATCAGGTCCTATAGGACTTTGGTGCCTCCTCTTGCGCCGGACACAGATTTTGGAAATCGCAATAACGGCAAAGGAAGCCAGGGTTCGGAGGAAAAATCCCTTCTTGGATGCCATTGCTGGTTTGTCGAATTTCCTCTTCAACCTCTTTATAATCTTTCAGTTTCCTCGATGTTGCCAGCAATTCCTGGTTGGAAAGATTGAACAAGATCATTCGATCAATAGGGATTTTCAAGGCCGCCTCGCAAGCCTTTCCATAGATCGTCATTTGCAAACTTTCTTGTGCATCCTTCTGTGTTTTAGGTCGGCCAGTTTTATATTCCACCAACTCCGTTTCACCTGCTGTGTTTCGGTGAATCTGATCAATCCTGCCTTTGATGTGTGCCGAACCCCAGTCGAACTGAAACGATTTTTCCTGTTCAAGAACCTGAATCCCACTTTCCTTCCACACTTGCCACACGCCTCTCAATTGTTCTTCGCCCAATTTCCTGTACATGCGTTCCTGCACTGCATCGCGAAAATCCCCCGCCTTCCAATGCCGTTCCCATAGTTTGCCAATCGCCTCTTCGCTTATCTTCTGCGGATCGTTGCTCATCAACTGCACGAGTTCCTTCACCGCTCCATGCATGATCGAACCAAATAACATGGCTGGTCCTGGAGGCACTGGTATCTGCCACGTCGCGCTGAATCGGTATTTGAGCGGACAGCCCAGGTAGGTTTCCAGTGCTGATGGGCTTAATGTTACATCTCTCTTTTCATTGCTCATCAACTCCTTCGCCCACCGTGTGATCTGCGATCCTCCGCTTTGTTTTTGCGATGCAATCGCTTGATCCTTAATCTTGTCCGCTTGCGGAAGATCAACGGTTATCTTTTTGGAAATCAAATCCGGGAATCCGGCTTTTCGAAGTTCTTCGAGAAATGGGGATGGCTGCTGCCGTTCGTTTGTGACCGTGCACAATACCAGCGAGTTTTTCGCCCGCGTCAGCGCCACGTAGAACAACCTCCGTTCTTCTCCTATATGATGATCCCCCTTGGGCAGTGGTCCCTTCCACAGTTCAGCAGGCAATTCAATCAATGGCTTCTTCCGGTTCGCGGGGAAATGCCTGCGCAGCAGATGAAAAACGATGACGTGCTTATACTCTAG
The DNA here is from genome assembly GCA_001767075.1 of Acidobacteria bacterium RIFCSPLOWO2_12_FULL_54_10. Taxonomy (GTDB): domain Bacteria; phylum Acidobacteriota; class Terriglobia; order 2-12-FULL-54-10; family 2-12-FULL-54-10; genus 2-12-FULL-54-10. The sequence continues at coordinate 27,773 of MEKX01000173.1, forward strand.
CCCTTTGGCTCCGTGCACGGTGCTCAAAATAACCTTGCCCAAAGGGTCCGCTTCCGGTTTTTCCCATAATTTAGGTTGCTGGTCTAATGTCGTGCTTTCGCCAACAGCGCTCGTTGTATTCTCTTTTTCGTCGTCCTCCGGGAGATTCACGCTGCCGCCTGCTTCTTCGAAATAAGAAAAATATTCCAGAAACTCGCTGAGCATCCCCGTTTCGCTTTTTTCGGCATCCCACTTCTTCACAAATGCCGCGAAAGCATCTTCCGCAGTTTTCTCTTCCTCACCTCCCATGCCTCCTAGTTCAGCCCTCATCAGGTCAAACCATTCGCTCAACCGCTGGAACCGAGAGAACCGAGAGAACCGATCCAGGATTTCCAAAAACTTCTGCATTCCGGGCCACTCTTTGCCTCCATTTTTTTCGCGAATCACCTCCATCAAAGGCCTTCTGCCCCTGCTCGCCAGTTGGCAATATTCCACCAGGCGCGGCAATTCAAGCCCCCACTGTATGTGGCTTGCTGCTCTGGCTGTGCTAACACTGTCTTCGGGCGTGCCTATGACGCGCAGACAAGCCACCAAGTCCAGCACACGCGGCGTTCGATGAATGGCAAGGTTGCGGATCGCAAACGGTACTCCGTGCCGGCGCAGCGCATCCACCAACTGATCGCGGTGCCGGTGTTTTCTGTAGAGCACGGCAAAATCCGAAAATTTTCCTGCTTCTCCGCTCCGCACTTTGCGCGCGATTTCGGATGCGGTGTATTCCGCTTGCTGCTCTTCGCTGCTGAATTCCCAAATCTCGGTCAGCGCGCCCTGCCTCTCATTTTCTTTTTCCTTCGGTACATGCAAATTCTTGTCCGGCATGAGGCGGTCTTCCGGAGGGTTCATGGATATGGCCGTTTGTGCTACCGAGAGGATTTGTACGGTTGAGCGATAATTCTCATCCAGTACAATGCTCTTGCGTTCTGGGAAGTGTTTTTGAAATTGCTCAAAGCTCCCGTGAGAAGCCCCTCGGAAGCGGTAAATCGCTTGGTCGTCATCGCCTACAACAGCAAGGTTCCCATGCTCGCAAAGCATGACCAGCAATTCGAATTGGGCTGCGTTGGTATCTTGAAATTCATCCACCAAAACGAAACGGTACCGGTGCTGGAGTTCTTCCAGCGTTTCTGGAGAGTTTTTCAGAAGATTCACTGCGCGGGAAACCATGCCGCCGTAGTTAAGAAATCCTTTCTCCTCTTGCAACCTCTCTGAACGCTCATAGACGCGAGCGATTTCTCGTTGCTTTTCTATTTCCTTCTCGGCATTTTCACTTGGTTTTTTTTCACTCTTCGCAGCATCTTTCAGTCTTGAAGCAAGCTTCTCCACATAGTTGGCGTAGTCGGCTGGACTCACCAGGTTGTCATGGCAGCGGGAGCAGAAGTCCACCAGATCGCTCAAGAATTTTCCCGGCTCTGAAACACGAAGGTAATAATCCAGACCCAACTCTTCCAGATGGCGGCGCAAGAAAATCCACTCGTCAATTTTGTCCAAGACTTTTTTCTTCGACTGTTCACCCAGCAAATCATTGCAAAAGGAATGAAAGGTTGAGAAATGGCAACCTTCCACTCTTTCTCCATATTTTTCCTGCAATCTCCGGCGCATTTCTGCCGCGGCTTTGCGGCTAAAAGTCAGAGCCAATATTTGATGCGGTTGCAGGTCTGGGACGTTCTGTAATAGAAAGCCTACCCGTTCTACGATAACACGGGTTTTCCCCGTCCCCGCCCCTGCAACAATCAGAAGCGGCCCGGAAACGTGTTTCACGGCCTCCTGTTGTTGTTTGTTGAGTTGAATCATGATCGGGATATTTCTCTATGACAATCAAAACGGATTGCAAATTCTTACTTACTTAGACCGCACGACTGCTACCGGTGAGGGTTCTACATGGACCAGCACATCAGCTACTCCGGGCATTTCTTCCCGAATGCGAATTCGTACCTGCGTCGCAATATCATGCGAAACCTGCACCGACAAATTTGGATCCACTTCCAGGTGCAGATCAACGTGATACTGAAATCCCGTTTTGCGAGCGTAGCACTTCTCCACACCCAATGCGCCAGGCACCCGCAATGCTGTTTCCCGAATGGCTTGCAAAACCGCTTCATCCGGCATTGTGTCCATCAATTGCAGCGAAGTGTGCCAGACAATATTCAACCCTGTGAAGATAACAACCAAGCCCACTGTAACTCCTCCAAAATGATCAGCTTCAAGAAACCTTTCAGGGCTATACAAAGTCAATCCTAACGCGGTCAAACAGGCGAACGCAGATAGAATATCCACTGCATCATTCCAGGCATCAGCCACTAAAGCTGCGCTTTGGATTTTCCGGCCATAGCGAAGCTTCACAACGGTCAGCGTGGTCTTAACTACTATCGCCAGCACCAGTGGCCAAATTCCAAATGCTAAGGGAGCATCGTGCGCTTGGCCGAATCCCTGTAGTGAACGAATGCTAATACCTAGTCCGGTTGCTGCAAGCAATATTCCAACAAGCAAACCTGCCAGCATCTCCGAGCGACCATGTCCGTATGGATGATTTTCGTCAGGAGGCCGGGACGCAACAGTCATGCCAAACAGCACAACGCCGGAAGCCAGCACATCGCCTGCAAACTCAATCCCAGCCGCTACGACCGATGTGGAACCCGCCATCAATCCCACTACGATATTGACAACTGCCAGTACGCCGCTTCCCGCCATTCCCCAAATGGCAATTAGTTTTGCTTTTTGAATTTCCTCAGTATGGAAAATTGGCGGGGAGTATATGTCAGGCGACACTTGGCTCATGTGCTTATTTTCCTCTTTTCCGTTCCGGGTGGAAAGAGCGTCGTATGCTATACTTCAAAATATTTCCCAAAAAGATTATAAAGGAGTTTTTTATGTCTCGCAGTAAGCCCCTATCTAAACCCTGTTTGCTACTTGGGCTGGTTTTAGTTTTTATATCTATACCTTCACATCTTTCACATGCACAGGCTCCAGCTTCCGGTGGGGATAAGATCGTATTCTCTGTTGGAAATCGAAAAATGACAGCAGCAGAGTTCGATAAGATGATTTCTACGCTTCCGCCACAATACGCTTCTGCGGTTAACACTTTGGGGAAAAAGGGATTTGCTGAACAGTACGCTAACATCTTAGGCCTGGCCATGGAAGGTGAGAAGAGAAAGCTCGATCAGCGCGAAGATTTCCTGCAAGCCATTGCTTTTCAAAGGATTTTCTATTTAGCGCAGACAACGTTAAACGAACTATCCACCTCGGCTCCACCGGTCCCTCCAGAAGAGATCAAGAATTATTACGACTCTCACTCCGCTGAATTTGAAGAAGCCAAGGTGCGTGGCATCTATGTGACTTTCGATCCAGGACCCGAGGCTGGTCAACCGGGTCAAAATGTTAAACAGCAATCCGAAGTGAAACGAACGGAGCAGGAAGCGAAAACTCGTGCAGAGGATTTGCGTCAAAAACTTCTAGCTGGGGAAGATATTTCGGCTATGGCTAAAACAGAATCTGACCATGCCACTTCGTCCAACGGCGGTGATTTTGGCTACGTCCGGCGCAGCCAAATGCCGCCTGAAATGGGCAGCGTGATCTTTGCCCTGGAACGCAATCTTATTAGCGAGCCTCTACGCGACCGCTTTGGATTCTTTCTATTCAAAGTGGAGGAAAAGCGTTTTCAATCACTAGATTCCGTTCGGGCTACCATCGAAGCTAATCTGCGACAGCAAGTGGCAACTGCACTGGTGGAAAAGGTCAAAACTGATTACCCAATAATGCTGGACAATGATTTCTTTTCCGATCCAACACTAGGGACTCCTGTCCCTTCACCGCCGCAACCACCCAAATAAATTTCCTGCCAGATTTGAAACGGAGCCATTCATTTCAACTGGACGAATAAGTTTGGAAATAGTTTTTGAATTAACTAAAAAAGGTCTCCAAATTGCCTTTGAACGCCATTTCCAAGTTTCTGTGGAAAAGCGTGTGGAAATCGAGCTTTGAAATCAACTTAACTAACATTAAATCAATCGCATACTGCGGAATGCACCAAGGTACAGCATAGCCCGGAAGCGATTGAATTTACTATAAAAACTGTAAATTCTTACTATCGAAAAATAGGCAATCATTAATACACCATTGCTAAAAGGTGACGACTGTTACGAAACCGCAATTTTTACTTTGCAGACGGGGAAGGATAGGAACTAAATTGCTTCTGCGGAGGTTGTAGGTAAATCGTCAACGGCTTCTCAGATTTTTCCAGTAGATGGTCATTGCCGTAAGTTTGATAACCTTTGGCGATCACCTGGATTTTCACTGCTCCGGCAGGAATATCATTTAGAACTAGCTTGCCATCGCGATTCGTCTTTGCTTCCCAGGAAACTCTTTTGTCTTTCAACAATTTCCTGTCGACGAACTTAACCACAACGTGAGCGTTTGGAACAGGTTTGTTTTTATCAACCTCAAGCACCTGCAAGGTTAACTGGAGGATGTCCTCCTCGGCTGCCGACATCATGGTAGCAAAGCCAATCAGCAACACTGCTGTGAGGCAAATTCCATTCCGAATGGAGCATCTCACGATCATTAGATTGATTTTACCATAAGACCGCTGTGAAAATAGACATGACCTATTAATGCTGCGTACAACCACTGCCTTTGCTTAGAGGAGATTTACTATGGGATTTGCAACGGATGCCATTCATGCAGGACAGGAGCCAGACCCTTCAACAGGGGCGGTGGCTGTTCCAATCTACCAATCTTCTACTTATGTCCAGGAGGAATTAGGCAAGCATAAAGGCTACGAGTATTCCCGGACAGGAAATCCCACCCGAGCAGCATTAGAGCGAAATATGGCGGTGCTCGAAGGAGGCAAGGCCGCATTGGCTTTTGCCTCGGGGATGGCTGCCACAAATGCCGTGATGACACTGCTCAAGTCCGGAGACCATGTGGTCTGCTCTGAGGGTGCGTACGGCGGAACCCCGCGCCTATTTAATTCCATCCTTAAGAATTTTGGCTTGGACTTTACTTATGTGGACACGACTAATCCAGCCAATCTAATAAATGCTATTCAACCAAACACCCGCATGGTATTTGTCGAATCACCAACCAATCCATTAATGAAGATCACCGATCTTTCCGCTATCTCCGCCATTACCCGCTCTAGGGGGCTGAGTCTGGTGGTAGACAACACCTTCCTGTCGCCTTTTTTCCAGAAACCCATTTCGCTGGGCGCAGACATCGTGGTCCACTCCACGACCAAGTATCTGAACGGACACAGCGACGGCGTGGGCGGCGTTGCGGTTCTCGCCCAGGAAGAGGATGCTGCTAGATTGAAATTTATCCAGAACGCTGCTGGCGCCATCTTAGGCCCTTTCGATTCCTGGCTGGTGCTGCGGGGCATCAAAACTTTGGCCGTTCGAATGAAGCAGCATGAAACCAATGCCATAGCTATCGCAAAATACTTGGTGGGACAACCTAAAGTAAAAAAAGTAAATTACCCTGGATTGGAGGATCATCCTCAGCACGCCTTGGCGAGCAGGCAAATGACAGGCTTCGGCGGCATGATGTCATTTGATACTGGGTCACTGGAAAATGCCCGCCGATTTTTAAACCGCGTGAAACTCTGTTCTCTAGGCGAAAGCCTGGGAGGCGTGGAAACGCTCATCTGCCACCCGGCTACCATGACCCATGCCTATTTTTCTGAAGAAGAGCGCCAGCGCCTTGGGATTAGTCAAGGGTTAGTGCGCCTCTCGGTTGGCATAGAAGACGCTGATGACATCGTAACCGATTTGGAAATGGGCTTGAGTGCGATCCCTGGTTGATGAGGAGCTTGACTGCCGCTCAACTCTAATCGATTCAATGTATTAGCGATGCTATCCACTGAAATCTCGCGCTACCTCTACACCCACAACGTGATGACCATCGCGTCATGCTATCGGGGCGTTCCTTGGGCGTCTGCGGTTTTTTATGCGAGCGATGGCTTCGATCTCTATTTTTTATCGAGTTTCAAGTCCCGTCACGGCCAGTACATTGCCCTAAACCCGCGCGTCAGCGCGGCCATCCAGGAAGACTACCGAGATTGGCGTGAGATTCGTGGCATCCAGCTTGAAGGCCGAGCTGAGCGGATGCGTTCGGCTAAACAAAAAACTCAATTCTGGGAAATCTATCTCGGGAAATTTCCGTTTGTAAAAAAGTTTTTTGAACCCGGTCCACTTCAGGCAAAGCTTAGCTCAAAACTCCGCGGCATCGGTCTTTACAGAATTGTCCCTGCTGCAATCTGGTATCTCGACAATCGAAAGGGCTTTGGCCACAGGGAAAAGTTCGATATTGTGGAGCCGCAAGCTAAAGTTGCGAAGCGCTCACGGATTCGGCAATCCAATGCAAGTAATTGGCGGCCCCGTCAATGACGGGCAGGGCGATAATCTCCGGCACTGAGTAACTGTGGAGTTTCTCGATCTCTATGCTCAACGGCTGAAAGAGTTCACGCGTTGATTTCATCAGCATCAGGCACTCTTTCTCGTCCGCGATTTTCCCTTTCCAGCGATAGAGAGAGTAAATCTGCGGAAGCAGGTTGGCACACGCAATCAACCGTTTCTCTAACAGATGCCGCGCAATTCGCTTGCCTTCTCGCGAGTTTTTGCAAGTTACAAGCACCACAACTTTATCGGTCATATAACTTTCCTTTCATAGCACCAGTGCTAATAACAATAGGAAAAATTCCTTCATCATGCTGGCTACGAATTTCTTTACAATGAGAGATATGAGCTCACAGATCAAATTCGGAACCTCAGGATGGCGCGGGATCATTGCTGAGGATTTCACTCTGGAAAATGTCCGGCGGGTAATCGATGCCATCGCCCGCTACATACTCGCAACGGCCTCCTCTCGCCCAACTCTTATTGTCGGTTATGATACACGTTTCCGCTCGGATAAATTTGCGGGGTTGGCCGCTGAGATGCTTGCCTCTCAAGGCATCCATTGTTATCTCTCGCAGCAGGCTTCTCCAACACCAGCCATGGCATTTGAGATTCGTCGGTTGAAAACGCAAGGCGGGATCAATTTCACCGCTTCCCATAACCCTGCCGAGTACAACGGGATTAAATTTTCGATGCCCAATGGCGCCCCGGCTTTGCCTGAGGTGACTCGCCAGATTGAAGCGGAAATTCAAAATCCATCTCTTGCACGACAAGCTCCCCTAGCACCCCTCGAAAAAGCAGATTTAGCAAAAGCTTACTTAGAAGACTTGGCGCATAAAGTAAACCTGGATGTGATTCGCTCGGCTGGTATGCGCCTAGCCTATGATCCTTTTTTTGGAACCGGACAAGGTTACCTTAACCGTCTGCTCGATCAAGCCGGTATCCCTGTAGTCTGCATTCATAACTGGCGAGATGTCCTGTTCGGGGGCCACCCGCCAGAACCGGCAGACGAATATCTTCACCCTCTACGCCAGGCTATGCGGGAAAATAACTGTCAATTAGGCTTAGCCACCGATGGCGATGCGGACCGTTTCGGCATCCTCGATGGTGACGGGAATTTCATCTCGCCGAATCATATACTGGCTCTTTTGTTGGACTACCTGATCGAATCCCGCCGATGGACCTCGAACGGCGGCTGGCTGGGAGGTGCTGCTAAGAGTATCGCCACAACTCATATGATCGATGCCGTAGCCAGCTACCACGGTATACCCGTTTATGAGACACCGGTTGGCTTCAAATATATTGGCGAGTTGATTGAACAGGACAAGATTATTCTGGGTGGCGAAGAAAGCGCCGGACTTAGCATCCGTCATCATGTGCCGGAAAAGGATGGAATCCTCGCCTGCTTGCTTGTGGCTGAAATGGTAGCCAGTCGTCGCGCATCGCTGGGTGAACAGCTCAGAGAGTTGTTCCGCAAAGTGGGCACGTACTACCCCGGTCGCTTAAATGTGCCATTGACGGAAAATCTGAAAACGCGCTTTGCTGAGCGCAGCCGCCAGGATTATAGTGAGTTGGAAGGGCGCCACGTTGTGAAAATGGTTCGCACCGATGGGTTAAAGCTGGTTTTTGAAGATGGCTCTTGGGTTCTATTTCGCATGTCGGGAACCGAGCCGGTTTGCCGCCTCTATTGTGAGTCCCCAACGCTGGAAGGCCTGGAAGATTTGACCACTGCCGCAAGAAATTATTTATTTGGCTAATTAAGATGCTGCAAGCTCATTTCAAGAAACAATTCAATGGCCGCAAAAAGCAGCGATGGATCTTGGTCGGCAGCGCCTTAGCTATTGCCGTTTTCACAATAATGGAATTGACAGGTGAGAACGGATATCTCACCCGGCGACAGCAAAGAAATCAAATCCATGTCTTAACTGAGGAAATCAATCAGCTACAACAGGAAAATGACCGCCTGAACCAGCGTATTCAGGATCTTCACACTAATCCTCACACCATTGAAGAGATGGCCCGCGAGCGCCTTCGGCTGGCAAAGCCTGGAGAGGTTATTGTAGCGCTTCCAAAGGTTGCTCCCTCTTCTGACTCTTCAAACACACCACCATCTAATCGCTGAAAGACCTTCAAATGAGTCTGCCTGCAACATCGTTTCTGCTGCCTTGCAGAATTACTTCCCCACTATCTCCGCCAGCCTATTTTCAATAATCATCGATTTTGTGAAATTTTTGAGCTTTAGTTCTTCGGGTTTGGTCCCTTGAATTGCTTCATTCGGTATCAATCCGATCAATTCGCTGCTGGCAACCGTAATACCCCTCTTAGCTGCTTCATTCTCTGTTTCGCGGAAGGCTTCCTTTAGTGATGTCTTGCGGAAATCGACGAGATTCATCGACACCTGAGCCTGACCTTCGGCTCCACGCGATCTCATCCGCACACCGATTGCTTTTAGACTCGGGAGTCCACCTGTTGATGAGCGAATCATCTGGGCTATTTGCTTCGCTATGCGAACATCGGGAGTATTTAGGTTGACATTGAATGCGATCAGGAATTCGCGAGCCCCTACTGCGGTCGCACCGGCAGTCGAATGCAATTGAGGTCCTCCTACATCTGGCTGCCTGGCGGGATTATCCAAAACCTCATTCTTTAGTTCCTCAAGACTGCCGTGGCGGATTTCAGCAAGGTTCCGGTGCTCTGGCCGCAATGCTGCAGCTTCATAAAAGTAAACAGGCACTCCGTAACGATTCCAAATCTCCATGCCCGTTTGATGCGCAATACGGATGCACTCCTCCATAGAAACGCCTAGCAGGGGCACAAAGGGAACTACATCCGCAGCTCCTATGCGTGGATGCTCCCCTTTGTGTTGGCTCAAGTCGATCAACCTTACAGCCTCGCCCACTGCTCTAAGTGCAGCTTCGCCCACGGAATCTGGGTTGCCCGCAAATGTGATAACGGAACGGTTGTGATCAGGATCCATGTGAAGATCGAGTATCCAATTACCTGACACACTCCGAATCGCCGAAATGATTTGTTCCAGCTTCCAGCGGTCTCTACCTTCGCTAAAATTCGGCACGCATTCCACAAACGATGGCATAAGAGTAATCCAACTAATAATAATAAAAACGCCCAACAGCTTATAAAAAAAGTTGTTGGGCTAATATTTTCAGACCAATTTTTGGGTCCATGCAAATAAGCTCAGGCACGAAGCTAGTTGCTACGCATGGTCATGCTCTTCCATCATAGGCGGCTCTGGAGCCGAAACAGAGCTGACTTTCATGTTCATGCCATCCACTGTTCCGGTAACCTTGGCCCGATCACCTGCATATTTTGCCAATTCAGCTTCCATTCCTGCCAACTTATAAACCTTATCACCCACAACCAGGGAATAGCCGCTATTCTTGGCGCAGGACATTGTGCAAGCCTTGGCATCCGCACTGGAGTGCTTCATCCCGCACATAGAATCCGTGATCGTGCCTTCCAGGGTCTGTTCCGCTGCAAATCCCTGTGCGGTGACCAATAACAAGGCACCCAAAATTAAAAACGCCGATAAAAATCTCATCGCAAACTTACGAATATCCATCCATGCCTCCTTCAAATCTTCCAGTGATCCGCGGAATCTAGCTCCATTATATGTCGAATGTGGGAAAATTGAAAAAACCCTGAGCAGAAGGGATGACCATTCCAGCTCAGGGCATATCCATTCACGTTACCATTTATAAAACGCGAGGCAGCAATTTCAACCTGCTTTTAATACCGATGTTACTTGTATCTTATTGCCATCCACCGAGCCGGTAACTTTGGCCTTAGCCCCAGCAAATGCTTTTAATTCGTCAGCCTTGCCATCCAGTTCGTAAACTTTATCTCCCACAATCAGAGCGAATTTGGACCCCATCCCAACACATCCCAACGTACACTCTTTGGCGGTTTTGTCCGCCATTTTATGGCTCACACCACATGCGACATCGCCGATTATACCTTCCAGCGTTTTTGTTTCAGCGCTTTGCGATGAGACCCCAGCTACGAATATCGAAATAGCTAATAAGGCCATCCCGAATAGACCATTTTTTGCTACCAACTTTCTCATTTTATGCTCCTTTTTGGATTTTCCGTATAGAACGATTCACTGAACGTTCTTCAGAATAAGATGCAAAATCATTGCTAAGGCTTCAGAAAAAATGCTGTTAGATCCAATATGATTGGTTCCCATCAACTGAAGCCGCTAATTAATATCTAGTACAGCTACCTCTGCGCTATTTGTGCCAGTAATCGCTCGCTAAATCCAACAGGAAGCTCAACGTTATAATTTTCTGCCACTAGTGACAGCGTCTTACGAGTTGTATTCACAAGAACAGTACAGTTATGGCAGGACCTCAAATGCTCGTTAATCTGGAAGATCAACTCAGGGTTAACGTCATTATCAATGAAATTGGAAATCTCTTTTAATACTTGATCGCAAGTAATCATAAAGACCTCCCCTTTTCAGCATACTTGCGAAAAATCCGCTCGTGCCACGGCACTTTCAAGTATGGAGTCAAGAACTCTCTCATCATCAGCCTGGCTCTGGAACTTCTTGATTTCGCTGCCGCTAACGAGATACCCAGAACTCTTGCAGCTTCCCCATTCGAAAGCAGTTCTACATCGCGTAGCAATAATATTTCCCGGTATTTTCTAGAAAGCTTGCCCATAGACTTTTCTAATAATATCTGTAATTCTCTTTGAGAAAGTCTTTCTTCTGGGTTCAACCGCCAATCTCGCAAATCCTTTGGACGAAACTCATCGGTATCATCCGAAACTTCATCGATGGATTCGTGGAGCCTAGGCCGGTACTTCCTGAGCCTCATTCGCGCTTCATTTAATGTGATCTGGATTAGCCATGTGCTAAACTGCGCCTCTCCGCGAAAACTAGATATTTTCTCCAAGGCCTTCATAAAACTTTCCTGCGCAATCTCTTCCGCATCGGCCTCATTCCGCAAAACTCCCCACGCCATTCTGTAGACCTTCTGGCTATGACGTATCGCCAGAACTGCGAATGATTTCTTGTCCCCCTGTTGTGCTTTCAACACTAACTCGTTATCGGGAAGTTCTTCGAGCTTAAAAACGGCTCCATCAATACGGTCCATGACAGACATCTCCCGTTACACGTATTCCAGATGAGTACACAACATCGAAGCTTCCAATCCACCGTGCTTAGTTTCTATGATTCAGAAAACTGCTTATGGATTCATTTAATTTCAAGTTCATTTTGCTTGGATTGGAGGAAGCCGGTGTCATTGCTATCATCATCTTGTGGTGCTACGATGGAAACGAATCACTGTTACAAGCATAGTTTACATATCAGACTTCGGGCCCTGTGCAATGAAAACTTGCAAACCCCGCCAGGTCCGGAAGGAAGCAACGGTAGCAGGCGCTTTCGTGTGCCACAGACCATCCCGAAGTCTGACCAGTAAGGATAATTTCACTGCTTGATTAGCTTGGCAATGTGGTTCCCTGGCCCGGCAAACAGGGTGTTTCCGCAATAACCCAGGAGAAATTTACTTGTATCAGGTCATTGCTAGAACGTGGCGTCCGCAGCGCTTCTCCGAGGTCATCGGTCAAAAACACATCACGGAAACCTTGCAGAACGCCATTCGCAGAAGCCGCATCGGCCATGGTTATGTCTTTTCCGGTCAGCGTGGAACCGGCAAGACCTCTGTTGCGCGGTTATTTGCAAAAGCACTCAACTGCCATAGCGGACCTTCGCCCGAACCGTGCGGTGAATGTGATTCCTGTCTAGAGATAACGGCGGGTCGCGCCGTTGATGTCATTGAGATCGACGCCGCATCCAACCGTGGCATTGATGCTGTGCGTGAGCTTCGCGAGACCGCTCGTTATGCTCCCGCGCGCGATCGCTTCAAAGTTTTCATCATTGACGAAGCCCATCAAATCACACCGGAAGGCTTCAACGCACTGCTGAAAACCCTCGAGGAGCCTCCTTCGCACGTCGTCTTTCTGCTAGCCACCACTGAGGTTCATCAGTTTCCTGAGACCATCCTTTCCCGCTGTCAGCACTTCGCCTTTCGTGCCATTGGCTTCTCAGAAGTATTAGATCATCTGCAAAGAATATGCTCTGCGGAGAAAGTAGAAGCCAGCCCGGAAGCACTTGCTGCTTTGGCCGCCTCAGGAGAAGGCAGCATACGGGATTCACTCTCTCGACTCGAACAGGCTATCGCAGCATTCGGCAATCAATTGGAAGGGGAATCGGTACGCCGACTGCTTGGCGCTGCGACAACTCAGTTGGTGGAAGCCGTTTTCTCCGCCGTGCATACCCATGACCGGCAGGCGATTCTGGAAGTTGTCGAACAACTTGTCAAAGACGGTTGCCAGTTGAACCATTTCTGTTCGCAGTTGATTCGTTCCGTTCGCAACCTCCTTGTGGTCCGCGTGGCCGGACCACTGCCACACCTATTGGAATCCTCTCCCCAGGAAATTGAACGGCTGACAAAAACAGCACAACTGTTCTCAGAAGAAAATCTCCTGCGGTTTCTCGATATCCTCCTCCATCTGTACCAGGACTTGCGCCACAGTATGGAGCCTCGCTTCCAGTTGGAGTTGGGGCTACTGAAATTGGTGGATGCTGAACGTCTCACTTCCATAGAGAGTTTACTGGCTCGATTGGAAACCGGAGTTTCTCTGCCTTCATTAAAAACCACTACTAGTGGAGCTGAGACCAAGAACGGCTCGTCAACAACTCTGCCTGCAGCAGGCATGTCTAATGAAAGTAAGGCCGGAAAGGTATCGTATCCGACTAGCTCTGTTAGTCCCTTTGAACGAGATTTGCAGCGAAAAAAGGAGTTGAACTCTTCCGTCGCAACTATAAGCGACGGGCAGATCGAACCCGTTTCACAACATACCAGCTCGTCTGCAACTGGGGATAAAAAACCCGCTTCATCGTCTCAAGATATCCACAGCCATCAACCTTCTCGCGAAGAGGTTTGGGTTCATGAAGTACTCCACGCTCTCAAGGAACGCTCCAAACCTTTACTAGCTTCCTTTATCGAAGATGTCCAGCAGTGGGAGTTCGGTGAAAGAGAAGTAGTAATACGTCTGGCAAGCGGGATGACTCCGATGCTCGAAGCCGATCGACCGCTATTAAGTCAGATTGTGTCACAGATAGCAGGTCGGCCGATTCAAGTTACTTTTGGCGAAGAATGGAAGCAGGCAAATACGAATTCCAAGAAAAGCACGCGCGGCGAGAAAGCATCGCAATCCGGAACAGGACCAGGAAACACGGTCATCCAGGATGCCGAAGTCCAAGAATTCGAGAAACTCTTTGGTAAACCGGTCACGAGTATCCGCCTCGGGAAGGGGAAATAATGCGGAATTTGCAGCAGATGATGGGTCAAATGAAAAAAATGCAGGAAGAAATGCAGCAACAATTAGAGCAGCTTTGCGTTGAGGCTTCTTCCGGTGGTGGTTTGGTCAACATAACCATGAAAGGCAATAAGCAAATCGTTACAGTCAAAATAGATCCGGAAGTTCTTAAAGAAAATGACATTGAGATGCTGCAAGATTTGATTCAGGCTGCGGTCAACGAAGCTTCGCGTAAAGTCGATGAGGCATTAGCATCTAAGATTGGAGGGCTGACTAGCGGCCTGAACATTCCAGGCCTAAACTTTTAACCAGCAGAACATGAATCATGCTTGAATACGCTAAACCGCTAGCAAACCTAATAGACGAGCTCAAACGGCTGCCTGGTATTGGCGCGAAGTCCGCCCAGAGGATTGCATTTCACTTGTTAAAATCAGAGGCTGCAGAAGTCGACAGACTTTCTGATGCCATTAAGCATCTGAAGGAAAGTTTGAATCTCTGTGAAATATGCGGAAACATCACTGATGAGAATCCTTGCAACTATTGTTCAGACCCTGCACGTGATGCCAAGCTAATATGTTTTATTGAAGAACCCGCCAATATTGCAACCATTGAAAACACCGGTCGGTATAGAGGGACCTATCACGTTCTTCATGGCGTATTATCTCCGTTGCAAGGTGTTGGTCCAGAACACCTTCGCATCGGAAGTCTGCTTGATAGAATCAAGAAAACTGCCGTTGAGGAAGTAATTCTTGCCACAAACCCTACTGCAGAAGGAGAAGCTACGGCTTTTTACTTGGCAAAACTTCTTAAGCCTCATGGCATCCGAATCTCCCGGATTGCCACCGGAATTCCGGTTGGTAGCGAGTTAGATTATGTCGATGCAGCTACGGTTTCCAGAGCTATGGAAGGCCGAAGAGAAATCTGAATTACAAATTATTTGGAATAAATTAAGGAACAGCTAATCTGCTGGCATCTGATCTGTTGCTGGAACTGGGTTCGGCATAATAACCCGAGCGGGTACGTACGCTGAGCTTGCCCAATTTTTTGGGTGCTGCAATTCGCACTTCAATCTTTCGAAATCCCCTGTCTAAAACACGGTTGGATGGATTGTAGGCCAGCACATACTGGTTTCTAATATCATTTGCAATTTGTGTCGCGATGGTTTGAACTTCTTCCACGTTATTAGGGAAAAAAGCCAGCCCCCCGGCAGCCTTCGAAATCTCCTCAAGCGCGCGCTTCGCACGCCTCGCGGAGCCAGCATTCTCTCCTCCTAACAAACCCACTGTATAGATCATAACGCCGGACTGCTGCACTGTTTTTACTGTGACCTCCAAAGCAAGCCGGCTCGCGTTATCCTCTCCATCCGTAATCACCAGCAGCACCTTTTTATCCTCTTTCCCTTTCTTTATGTGGTCGAGGGAAAGGTCCAGCGCATCATACAACCCTGTCCCTCCGCGGGCGTCGATTTTTTCCAGCGCCTCCTCCAGCAGTCGAATGCTGTCGGTGAAATCAGCATCGAGGAATGCTTCATCGTTAAAGTTAATAATAAAAACTTCGTCATTTGGATTGCTACTGCGCACAAATTTTAGCGCTGCTGCGCTCACTCCTTTGCGTTTATCTCTCATGCTGCCGCTGTTATCAACGATGATTCCAACCGATACCGGTAGATCCTCTCGTTTAAACACGTTGATCTGCTGCAATACACCATTTTCGAATATCTGAAAATGCTCTTGAAGAAGACCAGGCACGGGTTTTCCATCCGTGCCGGTTACTGTAGCGTGAAGTACAACCAGGTCGGTTTCGACTTTAAGACGGAAACCATCTGGCTCGTCAGGCGGTGGTGGAATTTGCGCAGCTAAACTTACTGAGATCAGAAAGAATATTCCTGCAATGAGCAGAGCTTTGGAGGGTACAGCGACGTTGAATAGCATCTTGAGAAATTATACGTTATTGTTGCGGCGCATAATAACCGGCTTTGTTAAAGACTTGGAGCGGAGGCAGCCCACGGGGCACATCAAGCTTTAACTGAACCTTTCTCCACTTTCCGTCACGAGTTGCATTGGTCGGACGGTAACCGAGCACGTACAAACTACGCAGTTCTTTACCTATTTTTCGAGCTATATCTGGCAGATCGTTTAAGTTCTCTACTGGGAATTGGCGCCCCCCGGTCATTTCTGCAATCTCGCTCAAGAGACCCGGCCCCGCTAACTCCTCCGGCGTACGCGAGCGGTTTCCATAAGGTTCGTAAATCCCGATGGCGTAGACCTGCACGTCAGCCTCTTTCACCAGTTGTCTAATGTCTCTCTCTGTATACCGGCTGTTATTATCTCCACCATCGGAAAAGATTAAAAGCACCTTCCTGGAATGTTTGGCTTTCTTCATCTCATGCATTCCAAGATAGATCGCGTCGAACAAAGCCGTCCGGCCTTTCGCATCCGTGAAATTCAGCTTGCTGAGGAGCGCATTGCTTTCCTGGGTAAAATTGGCTACTTGGAAGGGACGGTCATTAAATCCGATTAAGAAGAATTCATCCCCGGGATTAGCGGTGCGGAAAAACTGAGCAACAGCCATGCGTGCTTTATCCAGTTTATCGGACATGCTGCCGCTGGCGTCGAAAAGCAAACCCACTGATATGGGTACATCCTCTGTCGAGAAGTGGGCTATTTTCTGCCTGGTCTTATCCTCGAAAATCTCGAAGTGCTCTTCCCCAAGTCCAGTAACAAATCGATTGAAAGGATCAATGACGCTGACATTGACCAAGACTAGGTCAACTTCCACCCGGATCGGTCTTTGCTGTTCCGGTTCTTCAGCCTGCTCTGATTGAGCATCAGCTACAACGGAATCGGCAAGGTGGTGATCCGTGCCGAGTAAAACTGTAGCTGAGATTCCGATGCATAAAAGCAAAGCCAGTAGTATACGGTTTCGTCTCCGGAACATAACGCCCTCACGCCGGACTTCTTAGAACCGCTGCAAAGATATTTTCATCTACGCTTAGGGTAATTCTACATTAGATTTCCCCTTTGTGATAAAATTTGATTCTTTAAGGAAGCGAGCGGGTGGAAATCTCGATAATACAGCCAGCCACCAGAGATAATGTTGCATTCAATTCCGAACCCTTTTTGCCTCTCGAAACCTATAGTTATATAAGGACTTCCGCATTCCCCGCTGTCAACTGCCGGTATTTTGTTGGATCTTGCCCAAACATCACTTCTTCACGACAGGAGAAATGGAGCTTCTATGAATCCTAAATATGTTTTTGTAACCGGAGGTGTGGTTTCCTCGCTGGGCAAAGGTTTGGCAGCCGCTTCTGTCGGCTGCTTGCTGGAAAGCAGAGGACTCAAAGTAACATTGCAAAAATTCGACCCGTACTTAAACGTCGATCCTGGAACGATGAGTCCATTTCAGCATGGAGAAGTATTCGTAACCGATGATGGAGCAGAAACTGATCTTGACCTGGGCCATTACGAGCGCTTCACGCACGCGCGCCTTTCCAAGGATAACAACTGGACCACAGGCCGTATTTATGAGGCGATCATCGCCAAAGAACGTCGTGGTGATTACCTCGGCAAAACCGTGCAGGTGATTCCTCATGTCACCAATGAAATTAAATCAGCCATTAAAAAAGTGTCTCATGATGTCGATGTCGTCATCGTCGAGATCGGGGGCACCGTCGGCGATATCGAATCGTTGCCGTTTCTGGAAACTCTGCGGCAAATGCGCCAAGAACTTGGGCGGCAGGATGTCATTTTCTTGCACCTCACCCTAGTTCCCTATATATCCGCGGCTGGAGAACTGAAAACCAAACCCACGCAGCACAGTGTGAAACAGTTGCTGGAAATTGGTATTCAGCCGGACATTCTCATTTGCAGGACCGACCGCTGGCTATCTCCCGAACTCAAAGGCAAAATCGCTTTGTTTTGCAACGTCGCTACTGAGGCTGTGATCACTGCCCGAGATACCGATTGCATCTACGAAGTTCCTCTCATGCTCAGCCATGAAGGCTTGGACGAAATTATTCTGCGGTATTTGAATATGCCCACTTCTGAAAAACACATGCAGGATTGGGAAGATTTGATTCAGCGATATCGCAATCCTGTTGATTCCGTCTGCATCGGGATCGTCGGCAAGTATGTAGAGTTTGAAGATTCCTATAAAAGCCTAAAAGAAGCCTTGGTACATGCAGGAATGGCTCACAATTTACGGGTGGAGATCCGTTGGGTGGAAGCAGAGGGAGTTGAGGGAACCGACTGGACTGAGCAGTTGGTAGATCTAGACGGAATACTGGTTCCTGGTGGATTTGGCAACCGTGGCGTGGCCGGTATGATCCGTGCTATAGAATTTGCCCGCACACGGAAGGTACCTTATTTTGGCATTTGCCTGGGTATGCAAACTGCGGTCATCGAATTTGCACGGAATGTTTGCGGCCTGGAGCAAGCAGACAGTTCGGAATTCGATCCTGCTACTCCGCACCGAGTCATTTACAAATTGCGCGAGTTGCGCGGGATCGATGAACTCGGCGGCACAATGCGGCTTGGAGCTTGGCCTTGCCGATTGAGTCCGGGCAGCACGGCACATAAAGCTTATGACACTCTTGAAATCTCTGAACGCCACCGCCATCGATACGAATTCAACAGGGAGTACGAAGAGACACTTGTTGCTCATGGATTGCGTATATCTGGCACGACTCCGGACAACACCTATGTCGAGATCGTCGAGGTTCCGGATCACCCGTGGTTCCTCGGTTGTCAGTTTCATCCAGAATTCAAATCCAAACCGCTCGAGCCGCACCCCTTGTTTAAGGACTTTGTAGGCGCATCATACGAACACCGCAAAAAGCGTCAATCTGCTGTGCCAGCGAGTGCAATCCATAAATTACATTCCACAATAGAGGAAGTCCCATCGCAGAAGAGCTAGTCCTTGTAAAAAATGACAGACAAGGAAAACAAGCAGAAAGAATTTCGCGTGGGTAACAACCTTCTCATGGGCGGCGATACCTTCTTCCTGATCGCAGGCCCCTGTGTCATCGAAAGTGAAAGTCATGTGCTCTACATGGCCCGCGCCATTCTGGAAATTACCAAACGGCTGGGCATTCCATACATTTTTAAAGCATCGTTTGATAAAGCAAACAGAACCAGCCTGCATTCCTACCGTGGTCCAGGATTGGAAAAGGGGCTGGAAATCCTTAATCATGTGAAACAAGAAACTGGATTGCCGCTCCTGACGGATATTCACGAGCATTCGCAAGCAGCACCAGTCGCGGAGGTCTGTGATGTCCTGCAGATTCCGGCTTTCCTTTCCCGCCAAACGGATTTGCTTTTGGCGGCTGGACGCACGGGCGCTGTTGTGAATATTAAAAAGGGGCAGTTCATATCGCCTCAAGAGGTGAAACACGCAGTAGAAAAAGTTCGCAGCACGGGTAATGATCGCATCATGCTGACCGAGCGTGGAACTAGCTTCGGTTATAATAATTTGGTAGTGGATATGCGTTCTCTCGCTATTCTTCGGGGGTACGGTTTTCCCGTGGTGTTGGATGTGACGCATAGTGTGCAACTTCCTGGGGGAACTGGGCAAGCTAGCGGAGGACAGCCGGAATTTATAGAACCGCTAGCTCGTGCCGGCGTCGGCGTCGGCATAGATGGTGTGTTTCTTGAGGTTCATGACAATCCATCAGCAGCTTTATCTGACGGGACAAATGCCCTGCCTCTTTCCAAACTGGAAGGCTTGCTGGAACGCCTGCTGAAAATAGATCGAGTGGTGCGCCCTTGGCTTTGAAATCGGATACGAAGAATAAACAATTTATTACCAGAGCATCCGAGGCCACATTCTCTGCTCTGGAAACCGCCCGGAATGTTTTGCTTACAGAATCCGCTGCTATTGCTCGCCTGGCAAAAAGACTGGATGAAAACTTTGAACGTGTTCTGGATTTGTTAGCTGGAACCCGCGGCAGGCTGATCGTAACGGGTATGGGAAAATCAGGACTTGTAGCCAAAAAAATCGCGGCTACGTTTTCCAGTACCGGCACTCCGTCGTTTTTCCTTCATCCGGCTGAAGCCATTCACGGCGATTTGGGAATGATGGTATCTGGGGATACGGTAATCGCTCTTTCTTACAGCGGTGAGACGGAGGAGATACTCCGTCTTCTAGATCGAATTAAGCGTTTGGGAATACCTTTGATTACAATGACGGGGAACCGAACTTCCACGTTGGCACAAGCCAGCGATGTCATTCTAGATGTGAGTATTGAAAAAGAAGCCTGCTCGTTGAATCTTGCTCCCACAGCTAGCACGACTGCATCGCTGGCTATGGGCGATGCGCTCGCCATTGCATTGCTAGAACGCCGGGGCTTCAAAGAGGAAGACTTTGCGGAACTGCATCCAGGCGGAGAACTGGGTCGCAAAATGCGCCGTGTCGAGCATTTGATGCATCCTGTGGAAGCAATAGCAGTTGTCCAGCCGGAAGCTCCGTTGCGCGATGTTATCGAAAAAATCTCTAGCGCCGTTGGTCCGGATGGCAGATCATTTGGTGTCGCCTTTGTTGTAGATGAAAAATTGCACCTTCTTGGAATTATCACCGATGGAGACTTGAGACGTTTAATCCAAACGAAACCCAATCTGTTGGATTTAACAGCCTCTCAGTGTATGACTTCTAATCCAACCACAATTAGACGTCAGGAACTAGCAACCGCAGCGCTTCATCTGATGGAGTCACGAAAAATCTCTTCCCTGCCAGTTGCAAGTCCGGATGGCATTCTCGAAGGTTTACTCCATCTGCAAGACCTATGGACAACGCAAATGTTTTGATCCCCCAGCCCGCTTTACATTCCGATACGTCTATTTTTCTGAATAATTGGGGTAGGATGTAAGATTCGATCATAAGGGAAAATTTAACCTTGTCGGCAAACTCATCGAAACTCTGCGTTCAGGTTCCAGCCAGTACTGCCAATTTGGGACCAGGATTTGACGTTTTAGGCATGGCGCTGGGACTACATCTACGATGTACTCTGACAGAATCGTCTGATGGATTTCATATCGTAGCCTCCGGCACGGATGCCGACACAATCACCAAAGATGAAACTAATCTGATTTGGAGGGCTTTTTCCCGCTTGGCCGGAGGAAAAGAGAATCACAACTTCCAATTGGAAATTGACAACCACATTCCCATCGGAAAAGGTTTAGGCAGCAGCGCGGCTGCCACCGTTGCAGGATTGGCGCTAGCGAATGAATGGCACAATTTCGGCCACGGAAAAGAGAAGCTTATCCGCATCGCTACGGAAATGGAAGGCCATCCTGACAACGTTGCGGCTGCGGCGCGCGGTGGATTGGTAATGAGTTGTCAAACGGATGATGGGGATGTTATTTCTTTGAACATCGAGACTCAAGGTGTACTGGAAATAGCATTGGTTGTTCCACAATTTAAGCTCTCTACGGAGAAAGCCCGATCCGCACTGCCTGCAAGTTATTCTCGCAAGGATGCAGTTTTCAATCTTCAGCGGTTAGCTCTTCTTTTGGCTTCTCTCCGAGATGGGCATCATGAATTGCTGGCGGAAGCGATGCGAGATCGCATGCATCAGCCGTTTAGGGCGGCGCTCATTCCTGGCTTTGCGGAGATGCTAAAGCTAAAAGGTATACCAGGTATGCACGGGATTGCGCTCAGCGGCGCTGGTCCTAGCGTGCTAGCACTTTGTTCTAAGAATACGTTTTCTGCTGGAGAGGCTATTTCCTCGATTTTCCGTAAGCACGGCATCGAATCGAAACTATATAATCTTCCTGTAGATTCTCACGGACTAGTAGTTGAGTGGGCAAAATGAAAATCGGAACGGCGACAACAATGGTTACTTTGCGATGTATCGATCATCAATGCAATACAAGCTTCCCAGCTTCCAGTTCGATGACACATTGCCATTGTGGGAATCTCTTGGATGTTCATTATGATTGGCCCGATCTAAACCCGCGGGAACTCAAAGAAACCTGGACGTCGCGCCGTACGTCGATGCTCCCGGAGGATCAAAGTGGCGTATGGCGCTATCGCGAATTGATACCGTACCTTTCTCCCGAAGCGAAAATCATTACGTTAAGAGAAGGCAATACGCCATTGTTGAAAGCTCCTCGTGCAGCAGCCTACGCAGGGCTGGATGAAATCCAGTTCAAGCACCAAGGGTTCAATCCAACGGGTTCGTTCAAGGATAATGGCATGACAACGGGCGTTTCCCAAGCGGCTGCCTTGGGGAAAAAAGTGGTTGCCTGCGTCAGTACCGGCAACACTTCCGCATCGATGGGTGCATACGCAGCCTGCGGCGATTTAAAAGCTGTGATTTTTATCCCCGCAGGGCAAATTGCTACCGGAAAACTTTCCCAAGCCCTTGATTATGGTGCATTGACCATTCAAGTGGATGCGAATTTTGATGTAACTTGGAAGCTGGTCTCTGGATTGGTTGAAGAAGCTGGGATTTATTTACTAAATTCCGTCAATCCCTATCGCATCGAAGGTCAGAAGACGATTGCTGTAGAACTTTTAGATCAAATGCGCTGGGAGATACCCGACTGGATTGTATTGCCGGGCGGAAACTTGGGGAATAGCTCCGCTTTTGGAAAAGGTTTGCGGGAACTGCACCAATTAGGATTTATAACCCGTCTGCCTCGGCTAGCGATCATTCAGGCCGAAGGCTCTGCCCCCTTATCCCAATTGCTTGAGCGCGCAAGAACTGAGAAAAAATCTCCTTATGAACTTGGATTGCTGCCTGTATTGAACCCACAGACTCTCGCAACTGCCATCAAGATTGGGGCTCCTGCCTCATGGAAAAAGGCCTTAAGAGAACTGGAGGCTACCCAAGGTGTATGCATCTCAGTATCCGAACAGGAAATTGCGGATGCCAAGGCCGTGATCGGACAATCTGGAATCGGGTGCGAACCCGCATCAGCAGCTACATTGGCTGGAATCCGCAGATTGGTAGCTGAAAAGCAAATCCGGAAATCGGACAACGTAGTAGCTGTACTCACCGGCAACCTGCTCAAAGATCCTGCTTATACGCTCGCCTACCATCAAGGCACCCTTTCCTTTAGCAAAGAAAATCAGCAAATCCCTATCCAGTCAAATTTCGGAAATCAGCCCAATTCAGTTCCTCCCGATTTAGAACAAATCAAAAAGCTTCTATCTCAGTAGATTCGCCAACAGCCTTATTTTACAATCAGTTGGAGACTCTTCCGATTTTATTTCGATACGATAATTCAAGTAGACGAATCAGTTAATTAGCCGATAGATACAGTTATAAGTTGCTATTCCCGTGTCTGGGAGAGGTGTTTTAGCATGTGCCCACAAGGTTCGGATTCAGCAAATAACACTCCATTTGAACATTCGCCGTTACCAGTTTCTGTTGATGGAAAATCCTATTTGCAGGGATTCCGAGCATTGCCAACAATCCCATCCATCGTATTTGGACTAGTCAGTTTATTGGCTGATCCCAAGTCAACGGATGCGGAACTCGCAGAGTTTATCTGGAAATCGCCCTCGTTATTATCAGCCGCTATAAATATGTTAAATTCCAGAACTGCGGAGTGCTCGATTTCTGCTGACCGATTGCAGCAAGAAATTGCACAGCTGGGGAAAAATCGGTTGAGAATTTTGAGTTTTCAAACTCCATTACTGAGTTCGCTGCATCCCTGGAAGCCAGGCTTTTATTCCGCTATGTATTGGGAAAGATCGCTATTATGCGCTGAAGCCTGCAAAGCTGTAGCCCAGCAATTGAGAATGCCCTGTCCTGAGCAGTATTACATCACTGGTTTGCTTCATGACATCGGATATTTAGTGCTGCTGCAAAAAAATCCAACAGGCTTAGCAGATGTTTTTGAGCGTTGGTCAACACAGAGGGGCGACTTGCTGGAAATTGAGCGGGCGTTACTTGGAATCGACCATTGCCAACTCGGCGTAGAGATTGCTAGAAAGCTGAAACTGGAAACATGGATCATACATGGCATCGCTCAGCACCATCACCCATCGCCGGATTCAGATAGTTTTGGGATAATCACTAGCATTGGCAGTGTTTTTTGCAACTCCAAAGGCATTGATTTCTCACCTCCGCATGCTTTGCCAAATTTCAATAAGAAGCAGGAACTTGAGGAGATTATCTCTGGTTTACTACCAGGTTTTTCCAATATGGAAATCGGAAGTTTGATAAATACTATGGAAGATATAGTTCCCGGAGCCCAATCGTGGGCTGGAAAGCTACTTTTGGAAACCAGCGACTATCGCAATGAAAATCGATCGATACCATCGGCCCCAGAACATTTATTGCACATCACGAATAGAAATATTTAGCTTTGAAAGCGATACATGATAATGAATCAGTATAGCCGTTTTCTTAAGGTACGAGCTCTTCTTCTGCTTGCAAAACTGAATCCAACCGCTTCATTTTTTCAAGAAGAGTTGTGCGTTTAAGGTTGAGGAGCGCTGCTGCTTTTGTTCTTTTTCCATGAGCTTTTCTCAAGCTTTCCTGAATCAGAGACTTTTCGAATTCAGAAACAAGAAAGTGAAAATCAACGCCCTCCGGCGGTATTTCAACGCGGGGAATAAATGAGGATTCTATTTTGACCTGACCCAATGCTGGCAGGTCTATTGGCAGCAAATAATCTCTTTCTCCAGCCAATATGATCGCCATTTCAATAGCATTTTCCAGTTGCCGCACGTTACCCGGCCATTCGTAATCCATCAATTTCCGCATGACATCCTGGCTTATCTGTTTCTCAGCAATGCCCTCGCGCGTGCAGATTTTTCTCTGCAGATGCCTTGCTAACAGTGGAATATCCTCTCTGCGCTCGCGCAGAGGCGGAACGACAATTGTAAACACATTCAAACGATAAAATAGGTCCTCGCGGAACGAGCCTGCTCTGACTCGCTCTTCAAGATTTGTGTTTGTAGCGGCAATGAAACGAATATCCAGCTTGATGGATTGCGAACCGCCTACGCGCTGGCATTCCTTGTCTTGAACGACGCGCAGTAGTTTGCTCTGCAAATCGGCTGACATGTTTCCAATTTCATCCAAAAAGATCGTACCTCGGTTTGCTTGTTCCAGTCTCCCAATGCGTAACTGATGGGCATCCGTGAATGCCCCCTTTTCATGACCAAAAAACTCGTCCTCCATCAGGTGTGCGGGAATTGCGCCGCAGTTCACGCTAATCAATGGATAATCCTTCCGAAGACTGTTCTTGTGGATAGCACGCGCAACTAATTCCTTGCCAGATCCAGTTTCTCCTAGCAACAAAACAGTGGTCCTTTTTGATGCTACTTGAGCGACCCGGGACTTTACCTCCAACACAGCCGGGCTTTCGCCCATCATTTCTTCGAATTCCCCGTCTATCGATAAATGCTCCAAACTTCTAGTTTTCCAGCGCCACCGGCGTTCATCTAACGCTTTTTTTATTCGTAACACCAACTCATCCTTCAGAAATGGTTTTTGCAGATAATCGGTAGCGCCAAGTTTCATCATGTTGACGGCATTCCGTACATCCCCGAAACCTGTGACCACAATGACGATTAAATCAGGATAAAGCTGGCGTGCTTGTGAAAGTATTTCTTCTCCATCAGCTCCAGGCAATTTCAAGTCGGTCAATAAAATATCATAGATGTTTTGCTTTATCTTCTGGATTGCTTCTAGCCCATCTTCCGCTTGATCCACTTCAAAGGAGAGATCATTTAGAGCTACGCTCATCGAATTGCGCAGCTCCGCATCGTCCTCTACAAGCAGAACCCGTTGATTTTTGTAATCGCTCTTGGCAGCCATATGAGATTGCAGCAGCGTCGTGAGATTACAGTTTAATTTTTCCTAGATACGATGTAACAGGAAAATGGAAATTCCTTAGAGATGTGCTTTTTTAGTCAGCAATGACTGACAAGGGGAAAATTGGAGAAATTGAGCGAAAGAAGCCATCAAATTTTTTCTCTACGACTTCCCTTGCCGCATCCCATTTCTCACGAGGTATTGAAAGAAAAACATCCGCAATTTCTTTATCGAATTGGGTTCCTGCGCAACGCCGGATTTCTTTTCTTGCATCTTCAAACGATCGAGGAGGGCAGTATGATCGGCCTGTCGTAATTACATCAAATGCATCCGCAACGGAAAAAATTCTTGCTTCGAGGGGAATTGACGCTCCCTGGAGCTTGAGCGGATATCCTTTTCCGTCAACCCTTTCGTGGTGGCAGAGCGCCATGGTGGCGGCTTGCACGAGAGAGGGTATTCTGGAAAGCATTTGATATCCGTAAACGGTATGTTGCTTCATCATTTGAAATTGTTGTGTTGTTAACCGACCAGGATGCATCAGGATAGCGTCCGGAATTGCTATTTTACCTATATCATGAAGCAAAGCCCCATAGCCGAGCTGTTTACGCAACACCATGCTGTAACCGCATTTCTCCGCCAGTAGCAGCGAAAACGCCTGGACTCGCAATGAATGTAGGTGTGTTTCTCTCTCGCGTGCATCCAGCGCCGAAACTAAGGCTTCGAGCAGCAAATTCTGGCTTAAATCTACCTGCTGTAACGCTTGACGCAAGTGTTCCGTGCGCTCTTGCAGAGTTTCTTCAAGAACGCGACGATGATCCACTTCTTCTCGTCTGGTCTCATGCCCTAATTTAATCCTTTCCACACTTAAATGAAGCGCATGTGATTCCAATGGCTTCCATAAACAGTCGTGAGCGCCTATCCTCATCGATTCGACAGCTAAGTCACAATCTTCCTTTTCCGCGATCATCAAAAATGAGGCGTGGGGGGCTATTGCAGTAGCCCGGCTGAGAAATTCTTGTACCGGATTATCAGGCAACCGGAGATCACAAAGCACCAAGCTAAACGGCGAGCGGTCTAAGAGCTCTAATGCTGCATTCGCAGTATTGGCAGTTAAGATAGTGAAATGCCGGGGGGAAAGGCAATTTTGCGCTGCCTTTACGATTTCAGGATCATTTCCGACTACCAAAATCCAAGTTGTCTTCAAGAGTGAATCTTGCATATATATTTCATCAAATGAATATCAAACCATTGTCAATGCAAATAGAGGACCACCCAAACGTGTGACTTAAGCTTGGAATGGATTCCCTAACTTATTGGTTATAAGATGGTTAGAAAAATAGGGTAGTGCGGAATTTTAATACTCCGTCATTTAGTTGGCGATATATTGGCGATAATGACGGAGGATTGACAGAAAGTACGGTGCCTAATTACAGATCGGTGTAAGAGCGTTGCTAATCATGAATCGAGGATTCACCTGAGGGAAAACGAAGGAATCGGTCAATGCGAAGAGCTTCGGCAATTATAGTCTCCAACCGCTGTGTATCCTGTGACGTTCGATCCACTCCAAGCAGCAGGTCGCATTGCAAAAGAATCGATGTTAGGGGAGTGCTAATTTTATGCCGCAGTTCTTGTAATTCAACAATGGTTAATTGGCCGCATTCTTCCGCACTGGCATTGCCCACTAAGGAATCTCCTGATTTCATCAGCATATATGCCTTTCTTCTAAAGTAAAATCAGCTTTCTTGATTCTGAATACGAAAGCGCTCTGGCTGGTGTATATAAGAGTCAATGGAAACTCCTTCGTAGTCTTTATAACCAACAGCCGCACGATCCATTCGTTATTCTGGAAAGTCCTAATCGAGGGCGGTTCGAATCATGGAAGCAAGTTCAAGCATGGTAAATGGCTTCCTCAAAAATAAAAAAGTCGGATCCATCTCGAATTTCTGATTAATAAATATTTCGTTATAGCCACTTGTAAAAAGAAATTTGACCGTTGGTTTGCGTTCCTTGATCGCCTCATACACTTCGCGCGAGCCTTTCTTCGGGATGATGGCATCCAGCAGGATCAAGTCAATTTGATCGGCCCAGCGTTGAAATACTTTGAGAGCTTCTTCGCCATCGGCGGCAGTAAATACTCGGTAACCAAGCCGTGGCAAAGCCTCAAGAACGAGCCTTCTGACACTCTTGTCATCTTCTACAACCAAAATCGTCGCAGACCCTTCTGGGGATGATGACACAGATGGTATGCGCAGAGGCTGAGGTTCTCCAATTCCCGGCGGGAAAAAGATCGCGAATTCCGTTCCCCTTCCTACTTCGCTCGAAACGCGGATAAAGCCCTCGTGTTGTTGCACAATTCCATAAACCATGGAAAGACCAAGTCCCGTGCCTTTGCCTACTGCCTTTCGGGTAAAGAAGGGTTCAAAAACGTGTGGAAGAATTTCAGGGGCTATTCCTTCTCCTGTGTCTTGAACGGAAAGTACCACATACCGACCTGGACGCTCCGTCTCCTTTCCATTGCAATCCGATTCGTTGAGAATTTCCGATCGCACCGCTAGACGAAGATTGCCGCCAGCAGGCATGGCATCACGAGCATTGAGACAAAGATTCAAAACAACTTGCTCAATCTGAGACTGATCAGCCCGGACGGGTGGTAAGCTCGGTTCGTGCAAAATCTCCAGACGAATGTCCTCCCCAATCACTCTGCCCACCATGCGTGCCATGTTTTCCACTACATCCTCTAGACGAATTATTTTCATCTGCAGGATCTGGCGGCGGCTAAAGGCAAGCAAACTGTGGGTAAGATCAGCGGCATGTTTGCCCGCATGGTGAATTTCGCGCAGGCTTTCCGCATTGGGGGGTGTCCGGCCATTCATCATGGCTTCGGTCAAACCCAGTATAGTAGTCAAAACATTATTGAAATCGTGCGCAATCCCACCCGCCAGTTTTCCTATGGCTTCCATCTTCTGTGACTGTTGCAATTCCGCTTCCAGACGTTGTTTATCCGTGAGATTCTTAAATTGAATCAGAACAATGGGTTCACCCTGAGGATATGACAGCGCGGTATGTTTTAACTCAACAGGAACCTCTTCACCTGCTTTAATTTTGCATCTGGTAATCGTTACCCTGGATTCTCCCTTTTGAAGAACTTCCCGAATAATTCGCTTTTCTCTCTCCCAGATATCTGCCTGGAAAAAGTCGGCCGGATGCGCTTCCGCAAGTTCCGTAGCGGGAAAACAGGTGAGCTGTTCGAATGCTCTATTCCACAGCAGCAATTTTTCATCATTGCCTACCACAAGAAATGGATGATCCAGTTCCTCGAGTAGGTGTCTTAGAAATGCCTGAGAGTCGGTTAGCTGAGGGTTATGTTGCCGTTGGGCAGCATATTGGGTTGCGTTTAGCATCGAAATTAAGCGTGCAGCCGTGCTCGCGAGTTAGCTCACAGGCTTGCCATGGTGATTAATAATCTGTCACCTATGGCATTTCCTATGACTGGCGACTACTCTGCCAATCCGTATCTAATCAGAGAATTGAAAATGGAAGCAACCGGTTTTAGGCATTCCACCGATCAATGTACAAGAACGGTCATCACGCGAGGAATGACTTAAAAAGTAGTAACCATACTTACGGCAGTGAAAAAGAAGAGTGTGCTAGCAGTAGAAACTAGCGAAACTCCTCCATGATAGTCTCCAAAGCCTCCGGGCCAGGCCGGGTTAGATCCGAAGGCAGCGTCGCTAAGGTATCTTCCGTCATATTGAGCAATTTGATAAAATCTTTGTCGTTGGTATTAACATACAAGACACCAGTTAGAACTTCGCCTTTGTTCTTGTGAGTTTCTATGGCTTTTAATGCGCTCAACTTATCTGTCGCATTATAATCGCTATCGATTTTCCGCAACAATAACTGCGATCCGTCATGCATGCGCACGTTCTGGGTCTCGCCTGGATCGTAGTCCACTTCGATATTTTCGAAAAATGGAACGAAATCGATCTGGTGCAACGGCTCCTCATGATCCTTCATATAGCTGTAACTCTTGGTTGAGCCTGCGTGGTCGTTGAACGTCACGCAGGGAGAGATCACATCCAGCATGGCAGTCCCGCGATGTGCGATAGCAGCCTTGAGAATGGCGGACAATTGCCTTTTATCGCCGGAGAAAGACCTGGCTACAAAGGTGGCACCCAGTTGAATTGCTAATGCGCAAGTATCAATCGCTGGAAGCTCATTCACAACTCCGCTCTTAAGTTTTGATCCAAAATCAGCCGTGGCTGAAAACTGGCCTTTGGTCAGTCCGTAAACACCGTTATCCTCAATGATGTAAACGATGGGCAAATTGCGCCGCATAAGATGCACAAACTGACCAATCCCGATGGACGCGGTGTCACCATCACCGCTAACGCCAATTGCCATGAGGTGCTGATTTGCCAGCATCGCACCCGTAGCCACAGAGGGCATTCTGCCATGCACAGCATTGAACCCATGCGATGTGCCCAAGAAATATGCTGGCGCTTTGCTGGAGCAACCTATGCCTGAAAGCTTGATGACTTGAGACGGTGTGATTCCCATCTCCCAAAATGCTTCCACAATGCGTTCGCTAATGGCATTATGACCGCACCCGGCACAAAGCGTAGTTTTACCGCCCCGGTAGGTAACGACTTCCAAACCAATGCGATTTGTTTTCTTTGGAGGGGCTGGCGAAACAACTGTGGTGCTCATGGCTACTTTTGTGACTCCTGTGAATAAATTCCGTCTGTGACGGTGCGGGCATCAATGGGGAAACCCGTATAGTGGCGAACACTGCGCAGTTTTGAAATCTCTCCGGCAGGAAGATCTAGGCGAAGCAAATCAAACATCTGTCCGTCGCGGTTCTGTTCCACTACATATACTCGCTTCATTCGCTTCACGAAATTTGTAACGTCATCATTGAATGGGAAAGCTCGCAACCGCATATATGAGGTCTTGATATTTTTCTCATTGAGAAGCTGATCGCGACTCTCGACAATTGCCCAGTGGGTGCTTCCGTAAGCGATGATTCCTGCTTCGGCCCCAGCTACCTCTTCAATAACTGGTGGTGGAACCTTTTTGCGGGCAGTATCAAATTTTCTCTTTAGCCTGTCGACATTGTTTTTATAGTCTTCTGGTTTCTCGCTATATCCGGCCTTTTCATTATGGCCGCTTCCACGCGTGAAGTATCCAGCTAGGGGGTGATTGGTTCCAGGAATCGTCCGGTAAGGAATACCATCTCCATCCACATCGCGATATCTTTCAAATTTCCCAACTCGATCCAGGTCTTTGGCGGATAGAACTTTACCGCGATTGATCGGTTTAGTTGGATACGGGAATGGGTCGGCCATCCAGTTGTTCATGCCCAAGTCGAGATCCGACATCACAAAAACCGGCGTCTGGAACATCTCTGCTAACTCAAAGGCCTCCATAGCCATTGCGTAGCAATCTTCCACGGAATAGGGTATGAGCAAAATGTGCGCTGTATCGCCGTGCGAGAGGAAGGCAGTCGAAAGCATGTCTCCTTGGCATGTTCGCGTGGGCAATCCTGTGGAAGGTCCCATACGCTGTACATCAAAGATCACTATGGGTATTTCGGTATAGTAGGCTAAACCCGTAAACTCAGCCATCAATGAAATGCCTGGACCTGCTGTTGCGGTCATTGATCGAGCGCCAGCCCAAGCAGCCCCGACGGTCATCCCGATGGCCGCTATTTCGTCTTCCGCCTGTACGATGGCGAACGTAGCCTTCCCCGTTTTGGGATCAATTCGGTGTTCCTTCATATATTCAGTCAATGATTCGGCTAGCGATGAAGATGGCGTAATGGGATACCATGCCACCACGGTAACGCCAGCAAACATGCAGCCGATTGCAGCCGCTGAGTTGCCATCGATTAATATCTTTCCTTTGGTTTTATCCAGCCGTTTCAGGTAAAACCGATCGGTCTTCGCCAAATTCTGATCAGAAAACTCAAATCCTGCTTTAACGGCGTTCCAGTTAAGATCCGCAGCCTTTACTTTTTTGCCGAATTGTTTGCGGAGCGCTTTCTCGATTTCCGGAAGCTCAATTTCCAGCAATCGCGCCAGGATCCCAACGTAAAGCATGTTCCGCACCAGCTTCCGGAGTTTAGCTTCCGGGCAAACCGGAGCGACCAGCTTGTCATAAGGAACAGGATAAAAGATCAGATCATTGCGTAACTGTTTCAAGCCTAATGGTTCGTCGTATACAACCGCTGCACCGGCTGGCAAGTTCATCACATCCTCATGGGCCGTTTCCGGATTCATCGCTACTAAATAATCGATCTCTTTTTTTCTCGCGATGTACCCGCTGTGGTTTGCGCGGATCGTGTACCATGTTGGCAAGCCGGCAATATTGGAAGGGAAAATATTCTTGCCGGAAACCGGAATGCCCATCTGTAAAATTGACCGCAGCAGCACCATATTGGCTGTCTGGCTGCCCGAGCCATTTACTGTTGCTACTTGAATGCTCATGTCATTGAGTACTTTTTTGCCAGCATCAGAGGTGCTTAATGCAGCGACTGCTTCTGTTGTAGCCATGAAAGCTCCTGAATCAAATAAGAATGCGTTCTTCAGTATTTTGCTTCGTGCGGGTTATTAATGAGGACTACAAAGTCACCATTAATTACCCGAACTTTTTAGTATATCCTTCAAAAAGTCCAGAATCAATGCGACCATCTGCGTCATCACCCCTATGGTAATCGTGTGTTAAATAAAACATTACATCCATAAAAAAACCGGGTGGAATTCCACCCGGCATGAAAAGCTTAAATTGTGATGATTGATTCTTTCTATTAAAAATCAGCTTAGTACATGCCACCCATTCCACCACCCGGAGGCATGGCTGATGCTTTCTTATCATCCTCTGGAATTTCCGCAATCAAAGCTTCGGTTGTCAGCATGAGCGCGGCTACGGAACTGGCGTTTTGCAACGCCAGGCGGGTAACCTTTGCCGGGTCGATCACGCCAGCCTTCACGAGGTCTTCATACACCCCTGTGTCAGCATTGAATCCGTAGTTTGATTCTTTCTTTTCACGTATTTTCTCAATAATAATCGCTCCTTCGAATCCCGCGTTGGCTGCAATCTGCCTGGTAGGTTCCTCGAGCGCTCGCCGGACGATGTCCACGCCGATTTTCTCGTCGCCTTCGGCCTTGATTTTGTCCAGGGCAACAATGGCGCGCAATAAAGCCACTCCGCCACCCGGCACAATACCTTCTTCGACGGCGGCTCTTGTTGCGTGCATGGCATCCTCGACACGGGCTTTCTTTTCTTTCATTTCAGTCTCTGTAGCGGCACCCACCTTAATGACCGCAACACCGCCGACCAGCTTCGCCAGCCGCTCCTGGAGCTTCTCCCTATCGTAGTCGGAGGTTGTATCTTCGACTTGTGTCCGGATCTGTTTCACCCGGCCTTCAATCGCAGACTGACTTCCAGCTCCCTCGACAATCGTTGTGTTGTCCTTGTCCACCACGATTTTCTTGGCGCGGCCGAGCTGATCCATCCGAATATCCTCTAGCTTGAATCCGAGCTCTTCGCTAATCAACTGTCCACCGGTCAGGATGGCGATATCTTCCATCATCGCTTTCCTCCGGTCACCAAATCCCGGTGCCTTGACGGCAGAGGCGTGCAGTGTCCCGCGAAGCTTGTTTACGACCAAGGTAGCCAGCGCTTCGCCCTCTACGTCCTCAGCGATGATCAGCAGCGGCTTGCCCATCTTAGCAATCTGCTCCAGCAAGGGAAGCAGGTCCTTCATCGAACTGATCTTTTTTTCGTGGATCAGTATCCGGGCGTCTTCGAGCGTGCACTCCATCCGTTCCGGATCGGTGACAAAGTAAGGAGACAGGTAGCCGCGGTCGAACTGCATACCTTCAACCACTTCCAATTGCGTCTCCATCGTTTTGGACTCTTCGACCGTGATTACCCCATCCTTGCCAACCTTCTTCATAGCTTCGGCAATGATGTTTCCAATCACCTTGTCGTTGTTGGCTGAAATCGTCCCTACTTGAGCGATCATTTCGCCGGTAACCGGCTTCGAAAGCCGTTTAATCTCCTCAACTGCAGCTTCCGTGGCTCTCTCAACACCACGCTTCAGCCCCATGGGCGTTGCGCCTGCGGCAACGTTCTTGATGCCCTCGCGGAAAATAGCCTGGGCCAGAACGGTCGCTGTCGTTGTGCCGTCGCCAGCCACGTCGCTGGTCTTCGAGGCCACTTCCCGGACCATCTGCGCGCCCATGTTTTCCAGTGGATTCTTCAATTCCACTTCCTTGGCAACGGTCACGCCATCTTTGGTGATGGTCGGTGGACCGAATTTCTTATCCAGCACCACATTGCGGCCTTTAGGCCCCAGAGTTATCTTCACGACATCGGCTAACTGATTGACCCCGCGAAGGATCTGCTGGCGGGCGTCCTCTCCCTTTACAATCTGCTTTGATGCCATCTGCTAAAACCTCCCTTAAATTTCACCGTTACGCCAGAGCAACTGCAATTGCCTTCCGGCTAAGATTCAAACTGAATTGTTAATTATTTCAAGTACGGGAAAACCCTTTATGATTTACTTCTTTTTCCCGGAAGCTGACGAAGAACCGCCAGCAAGGATACCTAAGATGTCATCCTCGCGCATGATCAGATATTCCTGGCCGTCGATTTTGACCTCCGATCCGGAGTATTTACCGAACAGGATGCGGTCTCCGACCTTTACGTCCATAGCCACGCGGGTTCCGTTATCAAGAATTTTCCCGTTCCCAACAGCTAGAACTTCGCCTTCTTGAGGCTTTTCCTTGGCTGAATCGGGAATAACAATACCCCCGCGCATCACTTCCTTCTCTTCCAATCTCTTCACCACAACTCGATCATGAAGAGGCCTAATGTTCATCAGTCCCTCCTATTTTGTTTCACTTTTTTTCGGATTTCCACCTAATTAGCGGGGTCAAGTTCTCCCCGAAAGTAGGCAGATCACAGGCTTTATTTACCCCGCAAACCTTTACAGCGGTAGGGCTGATCGCGCCTGTTAGCACTCTCAGCCCGAGAGTGCTAGATTACTCGACGCATGGCTATTTGTCAAGGTCAATACGAGCATCACGGGCGGGTCGTCGTTACAAATGAGCCGACGTTTTGATTCGACTGCCATAGAAAACTGGCGGAGAGGGTGGGATTCGAACCCACGGTAGAGTTTCCCCTACACACGCTTTCCAAGCGTGCTCCTTAAGCCACTCGGACACCTCTCCATATGAGTTTTATCATTGTAGGCTGTGCGTAGGAAAACCGCAATATTTGAAGCTCGGTTGCGCTAATCTTTCAAATCTTCCATACTCAAATTCGAGGCGTGCAGACCGGGTGATCGCTCCGCTTCCAAAAACGGGGAGGAAAGTCCGGACTCCACAGGGCAGTGTGCTGGCTAACGGCCAGGATTCGTTGGTCCTATTGCTTCTTCGGAGGCGACGGGACTGGCGGGTACGGAAAGCGCAACAGAAAATATACCGCCCCGGCTTGCCGGGGTAAGGGTGAAATGGTGCGGCCCCTTCACGGGGGATTAAAGTAAGAGCGCACCGCTTGGGTGGCGACGCCCAAGGCATGGCAAACCCCACACGGAGCAAGACCAAATAGGAGGGGAGGAGCGGCCCGCTCCGCAAACTCGTCCGGCAACGGGCGGGAGGTAACTCTCGGGTAGGTTGCTAGAGCTTGTGAG
The DNA here is from genome assembly GCA_001767075.1 of Acidobacteria bacterium RIFCSPLOWO2_12_FULL_54_10. GTDB lineage: Bacteria > Acidobacteriota > Terriglobia > 2-12-FULL-54-10 > 2-12-FULL-54-10 > 2-12-FULL-54-10. The sequence continues at coordinate 63,015 of MEKX01000173.1, forward strand.
CAATCACAAGCCCAGAGGAATGATCGCCGTCCTGGCTTGCTGGGACACAGAATCCGGCTTATAGGCCTGCTCGCCTCGTAATTTTTCCAGCATCATTCCTTATCTTTGTCCGAACCAATCCATCCTTGGCGGCGGAAGTAAAGCACCATGCCAATGCCAGCCACAGCCATCACTAGCAACAATATCGGATAGGCATATCGGAAGTGCAGTTCCGGCATATATTCGAAATTCATGCCATAAATCCCAGCGATAAACGTCAGCGGTATGAAAATGCTAGCCATGATGGTGAGCACTTTCATAATCTCGTTGGTACGGTTGCTCACCGCAGACAGGTAAGTGTTCGTAATGGAGCCGACGATCTCGCGGTAGGACTCGATCACGTCGGCGATTTGCAGGCAGTGATCATGGCAATCCCGCAGATAAACTCGCACCAAATCGCTGATGAGCGGATGGGGGTCTCGCAAAAGGGAGTTGATCGCGTCCCTTTGAGGCCATATAACACGCCTGAGTATTAGCAATGTTTTCCTAGCCTGGTTCGATTCTTGCATGATTTGCGGGGTAGGCGCATCCAGCGCATCCTGTTCAAGAGTAGCGAGGTCTTCCCCCAGCTCCTCCAGCACGGGAAAGAAACCGTCAATGACAGCATCCAGGATCGAGTAGGCAAGGTACCCTGCACCCTCATGCCGGATCGGACCTTTCTCGTTTCGAATCCGCTCGCGCAACGGGTCCAGGACATCCCCGTAGTTTTCCTGAAATGTAAGAACGAAATTCTTGCCCAGGAACATGCTCACTTGCTCTACGTCCTGATCTGTATCAGGCCTCTTCTCGGCCATCCGCGTGATGAGAAATAGATAACCGTCGTAGGACTCTACTTTCGGGCGCTGGGGCACATTCACTACATCTGCCATCGCTAGCTTATGTAGGGAGAAGATTTCGGCCAGCTTGTCCAGCACGGTGCGGTCGCCCAGCCCTTGAACATCCAGCCAAGTAACGTGAAATTCGCTGACGAGAGCAGGAATTAGGCTCAAGTCCTTCACGTCGAACTCCTTTAGCGACTCGGCGGAATAACTCATGGCGTGGATTTTAGGTTTGAGAGAATCCGGGCTGAGGATGTACGTGCCGGGCATTGAAGCGACCGGCGGATAACGTCTGCGAAACATTGCTGATGCCTCCAAGATATTCCTGGCAAGTGCGAAATGCCGGGCTTTTTTCTCCATGCCCCGTTCAAGAAGCTTTACACAGAGCCTAGCATAGACTTCAGCAGATTGGCTGCATCGCTACAATAGAATTAAATTTTCAATGGCTGATACAGATCAAGTAGCATCTCATCGCCGTGGCCGGATATTCCTCATCATTTGGAAGATATCGCGAATCCGGCTGTTCTTCGGAAAATCTTCCCAGCAGTATCGAGCCTTTCTGCGCCAGTTTGGGCGTTCCCAGCTTGTTGCCGGAATGTTTTGCGGTTCCGTCTCAAACCACAAATCTTCAAAGTTTATCAGTACCACCTGCGCTGAACTTTGTGCCAGCCATTCTATAGATCGCCGCAACAAATCATCAGGCTCATCCCAATTCCGCGCACCCGGAGAATCTCCGCAAAGATATGCTGCTAATGCTTCCCTCATTCGCCAACGCTGGTCATATTCGTTGTTCACCTGATGTGGTTGCAGGAGACCATGCTGAATACGGTCTTGGATATCCGAGCCTCGCAGGAATGCTGTGAAGGGAGGCATATCATGCGTGTTCAAGCTGGCCACGGAATTTTCCGTCACTGGCGCTAATGCCTCACTCGCTCCGGGTTGGATCATGCATTGCAGGATATTCATTTTCAGCGCGCCGTGCTGGTCCATCGATGTCCTGACATAGTCCGGAACGACTCCCAAATCTTCGCCCACTACTGGAACTCCGAAGCGATGCGATTCCAGACCCAGGATCGCATAAGTTTCTTCAGCTCTATATCGGACATATACCCCCTCTTCCGTCGAGATTCCCTTGGGTATCCAATACAAGCGATGCAGCCCCATGATGTGATCAACGCGCAGCATGCCTGCATGAGCCATCTGGTGCCGCAAGCACGCAATCAAATATGTGTAGCCCTGTTCGCGGATTTTTTCTGGATGGAGCGGCGGGAAGCCCCAGTTTTGCCCTTTGGTAAAAAGCAGATCGACGGGAGCGCCACCGGAGGCATCCAGCGCAAACAAATCTCGATGTCTCCAAACATCGTAACCGTCCCGGTTAACGCCCAGCGGAAAATCCAAATACAAACGCACACCGGATTTACGTGCGCCATCGGCGAGGTTTCGTACCTGCGTTTCAGCCAGCCATTGAACGTAAAGATGGTAGTGTTTACTCTGCTGGTCGTAATCATTTTCCCCGATAACACCATTGCGCAAGCGCTCTGACCACTGCGGCCAAGGTGTCTGCTGCCGCTCAATGACAGCGCGAAACTCCGCATAGTCTTGAAGCCAGGGATGAGATTTTACATGGCTGTGAAATTCTTGATAGCGATCAGGCTTGTTGTCCTCAAGCCGCCTCGCCAGTTCTTCCAGCACGCGACGTTTCGCTGCCATTTGGCTGCGGTAGTCGATCAGCGGTTCTTCACGCAGTCGTTGAATTTCTTTTTGAAAGGCTCCAGAAGCCAATAACGATTGGGCTGCGGAGCAGTTTGCAAATTCGGGGGCTCGTTCAGGATCAATGTAAAACTCATTCCTAAATAAACGGCTGGCAGGCGAATAGGGACTGTGATCATAAATACCGCCATCTAGAAATGAAGCAAGAAACGGCAGCGTGGATAGGACACCGCCACCTTGCTGCGCGATCCAATGCATGAGGGTTTCGAAGTCCGAGAAATCACCCGCACCCCAGCTTCTATTGGTATGGAAGGCATACATGGGAAGGAACACGCCCCAGAGTTTTTGGAGATCGTTGAACATCTTACTAGGAGCTGAAATTAGGAGTGACTCGGCGACTTCGCCATTCACTTCAAGATGAAGTCTGTGATAACCAAAAGGCAGTTTTGGGAGGGAAATCTGCACCAAAAAGTACTCGGTTCCCTCGGTTCCCTCGGTTCTCTCGGTTCCTTCGGTTGTGATCTGGTCAGGGCTAAAAAAAAGACGATTTTCGTCGCCATTTTCCAAGAGGATTTGGCAACCGAGTTTACTCCGGGGATGACGAGAACTGAGACGCACGCTGATTTTAGGTGTCTCGCCATCCCAGGCGACTGACACGGGCTCGAGCATCTTCTGCCAGTCCAGCAAATTTTTCTCGCGCAGAGCGCTGGGGACGTCATCCAGTTTTTCAACCGGAGCGCCCAAGGCACGGAGCGTGGCCAGCAACGCATCCGCAGTGGCCTGTTTGGTGCGACCGAAAACGTCGCGATAGGAAGTTTGAATTCGGTATGACCGCGCCAACTTTCGAAGACGGTGAATGGGCAGGCCGGGATGGTTAGGCAGGTCGATCATGTGTTACGAAAATCGTAACTGATTTGATTGACTGGCGGAAGTAAAAGGAAGATTGATTAAAAATAAAAAAGGAAGAAGGGTTTCTCAAAAAAATTATTCGTCAAGCACCTACTTCCAAATTCGAGCGTTTACCAAGTCGCTGTATCGCCGACCGCGACTACATTGTCTTTCTTGACCGACATAGCTATAGCGCGGTCAGGGTTTTACGACCGAGATGGTGGCCAGGCGGTCGGCGTTGCTGAGGATGCCGTTCTGCAACAGTCTGATCTGCACGGCGTCTCCCGTGGCGCGGTGGACGGCACCACGGCGTTGACCTGATACAAGCCCGCGCAGCACGGCGCCAGCCCATCGTAGGCCACGGACGCATTGACACGCCACCGATCGATACCGTAACCGGCAGCAGCGCGCGGCTGAACGAGGGCGGGGCCTCTCCGGTCAGCGCGGGCGGATTCGTCTCGCCGAGTCCGGTCG